>JAZLMD010000001.1:0-2534 GCA_045598465.1 Acidaminococcaceae bacterium
AGTTCAAAAAATACAAGTCCTGCTGTTTGAGCAGTTGGGTTATTTCCGCCAGGGCCCCATTCAACTCCCCATCAACGCTCACCAAAGGCAGCACTACTGCGTACTCCAGCCCCCGGTTGCGGGCAAATTCTGCCGCCTTCATTATGTCCCGGACCACCTGGGCCGGCCTCCGGCCGCAAAGGGCGTCATTGGCCCCGCCCATGAAGATTATTGCCTCCACCCGTTCCGGCAGCATCGTATGGCCCAGCCGCCAAAGGATGTCTTCACAACATTCCCCGCAACCCCCGTAATTCAGAAGCCGGAGGTCCCCGCCCTGCTCCGCCGCCTTACACCAACTGCATTCCGGGCCGAAGGGAAACCCCTCTATCAAACTATCTCCAAAACAGGCAATGTAACGCATTTTTCCTCCTTAAAACTTCTTGTTTCACTATATTTTTCAATCCGACTATCCGTTTTTTCTTATTATTTTAAACCATTATACAGTTGTTTGCAATACCGGGGCATAATACCCATTTTGTGCAAAGTATAGTGTTTTTTTCTTGCAAAGCAACCCCATCTATGGTATATTAAGCGGAAT
This sequence comes from Acidaminococcaceae bacterium, assembly GCA_045598465.1. Taxonomy (GTDB): domain Bacteria; phylum Bacillota; class Negativicutes; order Acidaminococcales; family Acidaminococcaceae; genus Phascolarctobacterium_B. The sequence continues at coordinate 578 of JAZLMD010000001.1, forward strand.
GTGTAAAGGAGGTTGCTATGTTCAAAAAACTCCAAGGCGTTGAACTGGTACCAGAGTACAAGCACAGGAAGGCCAGCTTGTACCGGTTGGACGCCAATCACTTGAATAACCATTATTACATTGTCAGCAGCGAATTCACCTGTCATCTCTTAAATTCTCCCGAAGTGGTAGGGTTTGAGTGTTACGACAGTATGTGTAACCCCACTAAAGTCGCCCTTGATTATCTCAACAGAAAGGGTATTATCCACGGAGGGGCCAGCGTGCTGACAATTTTACGTGGGGGGTTGAATTATCCCCTGGAGGAGTGCTGCTACCGCAGCAACATCACCATCCACGATGTAAATTTTCTCTCCTGCGAACGGGTCTTTGACGGGGAGGTGATTGTGGGGCTGGATATCAAGTATAAGAAGCTGGATATCATCGACAAGGGGACCCTGATTATCGGCGATATTGTAGCCACCGGTGACACCATGGTAAAGTGCTTGAAATATGTGGTAAAGGAGTACCGCAAGGCGGGGGCAAGTTTACGTAATATCGTTTTTTTCACCATCGGCGGGAATATGGGTATCACCATTATGGAAAACCTGACCGAGGAATTGCAGATGTATTGGCCGGATTTTGAGGGCTTCTTCTGCGTCTATCACGAGGGAATCTTCAGCAACTATGTGGATAAGGGCGTACTGGGCATCCAGCTTCCCTATGTGGACTTCTATTGGAAGGACGCCATCCTGGCCCCGGAGTACCGCCGCCAGACCCTGAATGACGATGACGCCCTTTTCGAAAAATGTACCATCTATGACGGTGGGGCCCGTCGCTACGAAATTCCCGAACATTACCGGGAGGTCAGCGAGTATTGGGAGGATGTGCTCAGGATTGCGGACGATGTGGATTTCAAGGCCTTTACGGATGAGAAGATTGGTTACAAAACCCCTGTGGGCTACGGGGAGTGGCTGGAGCTGAACCACTACAATTCCCTGGACAGCGGCCTGACCCACGACCTGTATGAACAGGAACAGGCCTACTTGGAGAAGAACAGCCACCGTACATTGAGGGAAATTGCCGCCAGACGGTTGGAGGAATTCAATGCTGCGGTCAAGAAATATGTTGTAAAGAATTGAGTTAAAAATTTTAGGAGGAAAAAATGGCTCACAAGGATGCGGATTATCAGAGTTGTGCGGTTCCCCAGTCGGAACGCAGAGGTTATTTGACCATGTTTATGATTATGCTGGGCTTCACCTTTTTCAGCGCCAGCATGTGGACCGGCCAGGTGTTAAGCAACAGCTTGGATTTTGGCGGTTTTATGGGCGCTTTGCTGTTGGGCGGCCTGATTCTGGGTCTCTACACCGGTGTGCTGGGCTATATCGGTGCGGAAAGCGGCCTAAGTTTGGATTTGTTGGCGGTACGCAGTTTCGGCGTGAAAGGCAGTTACCTGCCCAGCGCCCTCATCGCCTTCACCCAGTGCGGCTGGTTCGGCGTGGGTCTGGCCATGTTCGCCATTCCCGTTGCCAAGGCCTGGTTCGGTGACGACCAAACAATTATGTATGCCTTGGTGGTTTTGGCCGGCATTTGCATGACCGCCACCGCCTATTACGGCATTAAATCCCTGACCATCATCAGTTATGTTGCAGTGCCCTGCGTAGCCATCCTGGGCACCGCCGCCATGATTTTGGCTGCCCAACAGGGCAACGGCACCTTTATTGAGAATTTTGCCAAATCCACCAGTGATATGGGCATCATCGGCGGTGCAGGCCTGGTTATCGGTTCCTTCGTCAGCGGCGGCACCGCCACCCCAAATTTTACCCGCTTTGCCAAGGGTAAGTGGAACGGCTTTTGGACCACGGTGGTGGCCTTCTTCATCGGCAACAGTTTGATGTTCTTCTTCGGCGCAGTGGCCAACATTTATGTGGGCGGCAATGATATTTTTGATGTTATGAAAAACCTGGGCATGTTCTGGACC
>JAZLMD010000002.1:0-9580 GCA_045598465.1 Acidaminococcaceae bacterium
CTATAATTGCAATATGGATATAAGACGTTGGTTCACTTTGCTAAAGGAAATAATAGTTCCCCGTCGCTGTGCTGTTTGTGGAGAGGAGATTTATACGGGTCTCTTTTGTACTGTTTGCAAGAAAAATTTTGTTTTGGAAAAGATGTTGGAGGAACAGGAGAATATTAACCTTGCTTATCTCTTTTTCAAATACCAGGGAGAATTACGGGATACTATTCATCAAATAAAATTTCATGGACAAAAGCATTATTCCCAGAAATTGCAGGAAGAGGCAGAATTATTTTTTTCTGAGGGGTGGGGTCAATTTTTGCAACAATATGATATAATAGAAACAATTCCTACGTCCAAAAACAGGATAGCAGAGCGGGGATATGACATCCCCTGCTTAATTTTTGGTTTTCTTCCTTTGACAAGGGATAGGATTTTGCGACGGGTGAGGAATACGGTCCCTCTCTATAATTTAGATCGGTTGCAGCGGGAACAGGAATTGGCCGGATGTTTTCGGGTAACCGGGGATGTGGCTGGCAAGCGGATACTGCTTGTGGACGATATTTTTACCACCGGTTCCACGGCCCGGGAGGCAGCCAGGACTCTGAGACGGGCGGGCGCCAAATATGTGGATGTCATTGGCTTTGCAGCCGGAAAGTTTAATTGGGATTGATGAGTACACGGGAATTAACCAAAATTTCATTGCTGGTGGCCATGAATTGTGTCAGTGCCTATATCGTTATTCCTTTACCTTTTTCCATGTCGCCGTTGGCTTTACAAACACTGGTGGTTAATTTGGTGGCACTTTTATTGACTCCCCGTCAGGCCTTTTTGACCATGTTGGTGTATATTCTGTTGGGATTGGTTGGGGTACCGGTTTTCACGGGGGGCACAGCCGGACCGGCCAAACTGTTTGGTCCAACTGGGGGTTACATTTGGGCCTTCTTGCCGGCGGTGGTGCTAATGGCTGCGGCCAAGGGCAGGGAGTATAGTTTCTGCCGTTACACAATGGTAACTATTTTATTGGGTATGCCCCTCATTTATTTTTTTGGTGTTGTGCAAATGATGTTTCTCACCGGCATGAACTTGTGGCAGGCGGTAGTGATGGGGGTGTTGCCTTTTGTTATTGGGGATGTGGTCAAGGCGTTTTGTGCTGTCCTTTTGGCTAAAAAAATTACCAAGTATTGAAGTTATTGCCGGATAAAACTTGCAACAAATTATTCTTTAGGATAGAATACAATTGTAATATTTGGAGGTTAGAATGGATAAGAATCTGATTTTGATAAACGGTGAGATTATGCCCATGGATGAAGCCCGCTTGAGTTATTTGGACAGGGCCCATGTTTTTGGTGATGGGGTTTATGAGGTGGTTCCGGTGTATAACGGCCGTTCCTTCGCTTTGGTTCCCCACATGGAGAATTTGATTGATTATACTATCAAGTGTAAAATGCCCGGCATTTATACTATCGGGGAACTGATAGAATTTCATGAGGCGCTTTTACAGGCCACGGGTCTGAGCAGTTGCGAGATTTATACTCAAATCAGTCGGGGTATTGCTCCCTATGGTTTAGGTTTTCCCCGTCAGTCCGTGCCGGAGCTGATTATGTTTGCCTTGCCTACGGATAGAAAGACCCTGCGGGAAAAGGTGGCCAAGGGTGTGGGATTGGTTACGGTGGAAGATGAACGTTGGGCTAACTGTGATGTGAACACCCTGAATCGAATGCCGGAGGTGTTGGCCAAGGAAAAGGCAGTGGTGGGCAGGTATTTTGATGCTTTGTTCATCCGTAACGGCAAAATTACGGAGACCACTGAAAGTGCTTTTTATGTCTACAAGGACGGCATCCTTTGGACCCATCCCAGCAACAAATATATTCATCGTAATGTGACCAGCCGCCTTTTGAAGGAAAGGTTGGGCAAGGATTTGGATTTGCAAGTCATGGAGCGTGCCTTCGACAAGGAGTTTGCCCTTGGTGCGGAGGGGGCCTTCATCTGCGGACCCAGGGTGGAGTTTGTTCCGGTGGTAAAAATTGACCGGGAACAAATCAACGGGGGCAGGGTGCATCCTGTTGTAGGGCAGATTCAGGATGCCTTTTTCGATTTTGTGCTGAAGGAATGTCCGTGATTGAGGTATGGGGTTGAAAATGAGCCGCATTGCGGCTTGAATTAAGGGTAAAGATGTTAATGTTTAAGCCGGTGGGGATTGAGGATAGGGATATCCTTTCCCGATATTTGTATTTGCCGGGGATATATGATTGTGAAAATTCCTTTGTGAATTTTTTTCTGTGGCAGGAGGCCTATCAAACGGAGTATGCTTTTTTCCGTGGGGCTTTGATTATCAAGCAAGGTAAGAGGGGTGATGATTATTTCAGAGTCCCTCTGGGACTGCAGCAGGAGGATTATTCTGCTTTGGCGGAAGAATTGCAAAATTTTTCTGATGGTCAGGTCCGATTCGGAGGGGTTTGCGAAACCCAAATGGGTTTGGTGAGAGATTTGTTCCCCGGTACGGAGTTTGTTTTTGATAGGGACAATTCCGACTATGTTTACTTGCAGAGCGAACTTTCCACCTTTTCCGGACGGAAGTTTCATGGGCAGAAGAACCATTTGAATGCTTTTTATCGCAGCCATCCTGATGTTGTCTATGAGGTTATTGATAAGTCCAATAGGGAAGAGTGTTTGGATTTTGCCTTGGAGTGGTGCGATGAACGGAGTGCCAGGGATACCACCATCGACGATGAGAAGTTGGCGTTAAAAAAGGCCTTTCAGTGTTATGACAAATTGGGACTCAGGGGCGGGGCCTTGCGTTTTGACGGCAGGATTCAGGCCATGAGTGTGGGGGAAAAGTTTCTGACAGATGCGGCTGATTTGCATTTTGAAAAAGCACGTATGGGTGTGAGGGGTCTTTATGTGGCCATGTGCCAGGCCTTTGCGAGAAACGCCTGGGATGATGTGAAGTATTTGAACAGGGAAGAGGATATGGGTTTGCCCGGGTTACGCAGTGCCAAGGAAATGCTTCAACCCACCTCTATTTGGAAGAAGTATATTGGGAAAGTGCCATGATTTGCCGTTTTCTTGATTTGCAGGATGCCCCTCAGGTGGAAAAATTGTGGGACAGTTGTTTTGAAAAACGTCAGGAACCGTTTTTCCAATTTTATTTCGGGGAATATTGTTTCAAAAAGAATAGGGTTTTTGGCGGGTTCACCCCCGAAGGTGAATTAATCACTATGATGCATTTGAATCCCTACAGAATTCGTATCAATGCTGTGGTGATGCAGGTACCCTATATTGTAGGGGTGGCTACATCAGAAAGGTTTCGTGGCCATCACTATATGGGAGTAATGCTTGAGACCTGTTGCACTTTGCTGAGGCGGGAGGGGATTCCTTTCGTGTTCCTTATGCCCGCTGCAGAAAGCATCTACTCACCATATGGGTTTGTGGGGATGGATTGGCATGCCCAGCCCGCACTGGCGGAATTGGAGAAATGTTTTAAGCTGGTTCCCTGTGATTTGGAGATGAATAATTTCCGTTCCTTTTATGATGCTTATATGAATGGTCGCAACGGGGTGGTACGTTCCCGTTCGGATTGGGATAAATTGCTGGCTTTGGCAGAGGTTGATCATTATAGTTCCTATTTTTTGCAACAGGGCAAAGAAATTTTTGGCTATGTGGTTGTGAATGCAAAGGGTGAAGTTCTTGAAGTTGTTTCCCCAAGGGCCTTGCCCCGTGGAGACAAACCCTTCATTATGGTCAGGTGTTTGCAAGGGCAGGATTACAGGAGCTTTTTCGGTGAAAATTTATTTATCAACGAATATTTTTAGGAGGAGCAATGGGAAAGATTAACAGGGTATTTGTGGAGAAAAAGGCGGATTACGGGGTGGAAGCCAGGGGCTTGTACAATGACTTACGTAACAATCTGGGAATGAAGGCGGTGGAAGACATCAGGATTTTTAACCGTTATGATGTGCTTGGCCTCAGCGACAGCGAGTTTGCCAGAGCCAGAGAACTGGTGCTGTCGGAGCCGCCGGTGGATTCCGTCTATGAAGAGGAGTTGCCGGCTTTACCCGGTTACCATTTGTTTGCGGTGGAGCTTTTGCCGGGGCAGTATGACCAGCGGGAGGACTTTGCCGAGCAGTGCATCCAGTTGATTACCCAAAAGGAGCGTCCAGTTGTTTCCTCTGCCAAGGTTTATGCCGTTAAAGGCAAGTTGGCGGCTGATGATTTGGAAAAGATAAAAAATTATTGTGTAAATCCCGTTGAGGCCCGGCTGGCTGAATTGCCCAAGCCCGAGGATTTGCTGGCCAAGGGTGAGCGGCCCAAGAAAGTGCAACATCTGGCAGGATTTGTGAAAATGAACCAAGCAAAATTGGAGGAACTGAGGGGAAAGATGGGGTTGGCCATGAGTTTGGAGGACCTGCTTTGGTGTCAAAAGTATTTTCGTGATGAGGAAAAACGCAATCCTACCGTCACGGAAATCAAGGTACTGGACACTTATTGGTCCGACCACTGCCGACATACCACTTTTATGACCCATTTGGATGATATTGCGGTGGAGGAAAGTGTCTATACTTTGCCCATCAAGTCGGCCCTGTCCAAGTATTTGCAAGCCCGTGAGGAAGTTTACGGCAAGGATACGAAACGGCCCGTCACCCTGATGGACATCGCCTGTATCAATGCCAAGAAATTAAAAAAAGCGGGCCTGTTACCTGATTTGGATGAATCTGAGGAAATTAATGCCTGTTCTATAGTTGCACCTATTCAGGTGGATGGCAAAACAGAGGATTGGCTGATTATGTTCAAGAACGAAACCCATAACCATCCTACGGAGATAGAACCCTTCGGAGGTGCCGCTACCTGTTTGGGGGGTGCCATTCGGGATCCTTTGAGCGGCAGAAGCTATGTATATCAGGCCATGCGTATTACGGGTTCGGCGGATCCCCGTTTGCCCATTGCCAAGACATTGAAGGGCAAACTGCCCCAAAAGAAGATTACCCAGGGGGCGGCTGCTGGCTACAGTTCCTATGGCAACCAGATTGGTTTGGCCACCGGTTATGTTCATGAATATTACCATGAAAACTTTGTAGCCAAGAGGATGGAGATAGGGGCTGTTATCGGTGCTGCCCCCAGGTCCGCAGTGCGTCGTCAGAGGCCTGCCAAGGGAGATATTGTTGTGCTTTTGGGAGGCCGTACCGGCCGTGACGGTTGCGGCGGTGCAACGGGTGCTTCCAAGGAACATAATCTTGTTTCCCTGTCCAGTTGCGGTGCGGAGGTGCAGAAGGGCAATCCGCCTACGGAACGGAAGATTCAACGGTTGTTCCGCAATCCCAATGTTACTGCCATGATTAAGCGGTGCAATGATTTTGGTGCGGGCGGAGTATCCGTCGCCATCGGTGAACTTACTGACGGGTTGGATATTAATCTTGATCTGGTACCGAAGAAATATGAGGGGCTGGATGGTACGGAACTGGCCATTTCAGAATCTCAGGAACGGATGGCAGTGGTGATTGCCACCAAGAACAGGGAAAAATTCATCGCTTTTGCAGATGAGGAAAATTTGGAGGCCACGGTGGTGGCGGAAGTTAATGATACAGGCCGTCTGGTGATGACCTGGCAGGGGGACAGGATTGTGGATCTGTCCCGTAAGTTTTTGGATACCAATGGCGTTCCCCAACATGCAAAAGTTGTAATAAACAAAAATATCAGGAAGAGCGTCTTTAACAAACTTCCTAAGGGGGTGGACCCGCACAAGGATTTGCTCAAGGCCTGGCTGAAGAATTTGCAGAATATCAATGTGGCCAGCCAAAAAGGATTGTGCGAGCGTTTTGACAGCACTATTGGCCGGGGTACGGTGCAAATGCCCTTTGGCGGCAGAACCCAACTTACGCCTTCCGAAGGTATGGTGGGCAGAGTGCCGGTGCTGCAAGGGAAGACGGTTGCCGCTACGGTTATGGCTTCCGGCTATAACCCGGAGGTGCCCTGCTGGAGTCCCTTCCATGGTGCTATGTATGCTGTGGCCGAATCTGTGGCCAGGGCGGTGGCATTGGGTGCGGATCCTACCAAACTGCGGCTGACTTTGCAGGAATACTTCCAAAAACTTCACGATGAAACAAGCTGGGGCCAGCCCTTCAGTGCCCTTTTGGGGGCTTTTGCCACTTTGGATGCCCTTGATTTGCCTGCTATTGGCGGCAAGGATAGTATGAGCGGTACCTTCATGGATAAAACCGTTCCGCCAACTTTGGTGTCCTTTGCGGTGGATGTGGTTAATGGTGATAAAACAGTTTCGGCGGAATTTAAAAAAGCCGGCAGCAGGGTAGTGTTCCTGCCCTGTCCGAGGAATGAATCAGAAGTATTGGATTTTGATGTTTTGAAACAAAATCTTGTTGCCCTGCATAAAGCTATTGGCAAGGGTCAGGTTTTGGCGGCGGCGGTGGTGAAGGATGGCGGCATTGCCGCTTTGGTTTCCACCATGTGTTTGGGTAACGGTTTGGGCTTTAATTTCAATAAAGTTGCTGATTTGCAAAAACTCTTCATTCTGCAACCGGCCGGATTGGTGTTGGAAGTGAAGACGGATCCCAAAAAGATTTTTGGCAAACTGGCATTTGTTGATTTGGGACAAACTACGTCTGAAGGCCGTATTACCGTTAATAATGTTCAAATTTCGTTGGAGCAAATTACTAAATCCCTTTTGACCACCTGGGATAAGGTGTTCCCCAGGGTTACCAAAGAGAAGGATTATTTGCAGGGCAAGAAAACAATCACCTTCAAAAGTAAATTGCCCCTGACTGCTTCCGTCAATATTGTCAAACCAAGGGTTTTTATTCCCGTGTTCCCGGGTATCAATTGCGAGTATGATTCAGCTGCGGCTTTTCGGAATGCGGGGGCGGATCCTCAAATTTTTGTTATTCGTAATTTGACTGCCGCAGCCATAGAGGAATCTGTGCAAAGAATTGTAAAGGAAATCGGCAAAGCCCAAATTATCATGATTCCCGGCGGCTTCAGTGCCGGGGATGAGCCGGAGGGCAGCGGCAAATTTATTGCCACCATGTTGCGGAATCCCCGTATCAAAGAGGCCATCGAAAAATTCCTCAATCAAAAAGACGGTCTGATGCTTGGCATTTGCAACGGCTTCCAGGCCTTAATCAAGCTGGGTTTGGTTCCCTATGGTGAAATCAGGCCCATGACTGTAGAAAGTCCCACATTGACCTTCAACAACATCGGACGGCATGTGTCCCAAATGGTTGCCACCAGGATTGTTTCCAACAAATCCCCTTGGCTGGCTGATTGTAAGGTTGGGGAGGAATTCGTAATTCCCGTTTCCCATGGTGAGGGTCGTTTTGTGGCTCCCAAGTCAACCATTGAGGAACTGTTCCGAAACGGTCAGGTAGCCACCCAATACGTGGATGCGGAGGGCAATCCCACCATGCTCAGTCCCTTTAATCCCAATGGTTCCATGTACGCCATCGAAGGTATTACCAGTCCGGATGGCAGGGTGCTGGGCAAGATGGGTCACAGTGAGCGGTTTACGGAAGGATTGTTCCGTAATATTGCAGGCGAAAAAGACCAAAGAATTTTTGTTAATGGAGTGAGGTATTTCCAATGAAAATAGTTGTTAATGGTGCTTTGGGTAGGATGGGCACCCAAGTGGTGCAACAGGTGTTGCAGGAAAAAGACATGAAACTGGTGGGAGTGGTGGATATCGTCGAAGGTCAGACCGGTGGCCTGACCGTATCCAATAATTTGGTGCAAACCATTAGGCAAACTGCCCCGGATGTGGTGGTGGATTTCACCAAACCGGCTGTGGTTATGGATACTTTGCGTAGAATTTTGCCTACTAAAGTAAGGGTGGTGGTGGGCACTACCGGTTTCAGCGAACAGGATTTGGCGGAAGTGGACCGGCTGGCAAGGGAGAACGGTACGGCGGTGATGATAGCTCCTAATTTTGCCTTGGGTGCGGTGGTGATGATTAAACTGGCGGCGGAAGCGGCTAAATATTTCCCTTACGTGGAAATTATTGAAAAACACCACGATAAAAAATTGGATGCCCCCAGCGGCACGGCGGTCATGACCGCCAAAAAAATTGCCCAAGTACGGGCTGAAATGCGTCAGGGTCATCCGGATGAAAAGGAAACAATGGTTGGTTGCCGGGGTGCGGATTATGAAGGTATGAAGATACATTCCCTGCGTCTGCCAGGATATGTGGCATCCCAGGAAGTTATCTTTGGCGGGCAGGGGGAAACTTTGCATATCTCCACTGAACCCATTAACCGTGAATGCTATATGCCAGGAGTTATGTTGGCCTGCCGGAAGATTATGGAACGTATCGGCTTGGTTTACGGGCTGGAAAATGTATTGTAACCTGCGATGGAGTGTTTGGAATTCCGGATGTTTTTAAGGTTTATTCAGGTGAGATTTGAATAGAGCTGTTGTATGTACAAGTATACTGCAGTTGATGAAAAAGGACATAGGGAAACCGGGGTAGTAGATTTTGATGACTATACCCCGGCATTGGAATATGTGCGTCGTAACTATGGCATGGTTTTGCGATTGGAGAAGGTTGATAAAGTGCAAACTTCTTCGCAAAAATATTCCGACAGACAGCGCACGTATTTTTTTAAACAGCTGTCCTCCATTCTGCAAAGCGGGGTGACCATTTCCGACGGTTTGAACATTTTGGCTACGGGAAAGGATGCCAAAATGCTCCATGTGGTGAAAATTCTTTCCGTAGGCATTGACAATGGCCTTTCCATCCATGAATCAATGGCTAAGTTGCCTGATTTTTTTACGGAATTATGTCTGACACTTGTGCGGGCGGGGGAGACCAGTGGGGAATTGCCTAAAATGTGTCTGGAGTTGGCGGAATACTTCGACAGGAAAGTTAAGTTTCAGGATTATTTCAGTAAAATTTTGGCCTATCCTCTTATGGTTCTGGCTGTGGGGGTTTGTGTCTTTTTTCTGTTTCTCTTTGTGGTGTTGCCTAACGTGGGTTCCATATATACTTCTTTACGTGCCCCCATGGGAGGGTCTCTCGAAGCATTGCTGGGGTTACAGCAGTTCCTCAGCCGTTGGTGGTATCTGTCAGTAGCGGTTTTGCTGCTGGCGGGATATTTTTGCTACCGTTGTCGCCGTTACTTTTTTGCCGGATTTTTCCATTTGCCCTATATCCGTGAGTTGTATGGTGAGGTCCTGGAGTTGCGGTTCTGTAAGCTGTTGGTATTATTGCTGGATAGTGGTGTTGATATTCTCTCCGCCATTAATTCCGCCGCCTTAGTGGTGACCCACGGACCGAAGTATCTGCTGTTGCAGAATTTGAAAACATCCCTGGCCAAGGGTGAGGATATGGCTGATATTTTGGAAAGGGAAGAAAACATGTTCAGTCCGGTGGTGCGTGGTTTTATGATTGTGGGTTCCCGTACCGGCAATCTAACGGAACTTTTGCAGGATGCCATCCGCATCCGGGAAGAGGATTTCAATCAGCACATGGAGAAAATCAAAGAGTATTTGCCGCCGGTTCTTCTGTTGGTAGTGGCTTTTTTTATCGGTTTTGTGGTGCTCAGCGTAATGCACCCCATTTTTAATCTTTTCGGGGCCTTGCCCGCTT
>JAZLMD010000003.1:0-2307 GCA_045598465.1 Acidaminococcaceae bacterium
AAGTTTTGCCTTGTAATCCTTGTGCCCCATCTCAATGCAGCGCTTTATCTGTTCCTCGTTTTCAGGATACAATCTGGCCTGCATATCACCGCCCAAACTCTTGATGGCGGCAGCACCGATGACACCCTCCGGGGCGCCGCCACGGCCGATATACATATGTACGCCGGTGCCCTCAATACCGCAGTTCAGAATGGGGGTAACATCACCATCAGTAATCAAACTGGTACGGGCCCCAGCCTTGCGGATTTTTTCCATCAGACCGTAATGTCTTTCACGGTCCAAAAGCACCACATTCAAATCACTGATTTTTCTGTCCAGTGCCCTGGCCACCCGACGGAGATTTTCCTCCACCGGAGCATCAATATCAATACAACCCTTGGCACGGGGACCCACAGCAATCTTATCCATATACATATCCGGGGCGTGCAGCAGGCATCCTTTGGGAGCGCAGGCAAAAACCGCAATGGCACCGGGACGACCCTTGGCCACCAGATTTGTTCCCTCCACCGGGTCAACGGCAATATCCACCTCCGGACCGCCGCAACCGACTTTTTCGCCGATATAAAGCATGGGGGCCTCGTCCAACTCCCCCTCCCCGATTACCACGGTACCATTGACAGGCACGGAATCAAAACGTTTCCGCATCCCCTCCACAGCCAGGCCGTCCGCCCCGTTCTTATCGCCCCTGCCAACCAGGGGGCCGCAGGCGATAGCCGCATCCTCAGTAACCCTGACAAACTCCAACGCCAATTCCCTATTCATAACATACTCCTTTCCATTCTACGCAACCAATGCTTTTATTAAGTGAAATCCCACCCGGACCGGCCAGGTGAAAAAAACATAGAGCAAAACCAAACTGAAAACAATCACACCCAGGGACTGCCAAAAACTGATGATATACACCACTTCCAAAGCCCTTACCAAAAGGTAGTGCATCCATACCAAGGCCATCAGGGAAATGAAAGTCAGAAGCGGCAGACCCCCCAGCCCCAATTTGCCCGCCAGAAGCGCCACCGGTGTAAAGACCAAAAAAGGCATGGCAGTGTAACCCGCCACACAAATCAGGGCCTTGGCATCTCCGGCTAACGCCCCAAAGGTTTCCAAAATCCCGTGCAAAAGCATGGAATACAAAAAGAGCAACAGCACAAAGAACATCACCAGGGACAATACCATAGCTCCCCTGACCTCCAACGGTTGGTTCAACAGCCAAGTATTGGTCACCACAGCGCTGTAAAGGCCCGTACTGGCAACAAAATAGAGGGCACTACGCCACATACAGGGCTTGGTCACCAATTCCGTCATACCGGCCTTCGTTTCAAAAAGAATCATAAAACTTTCTTTACGCAAAGTTCCTACCTCGTCCCCAGTTCTCCCTCAAACCCGGTCTGCAAATATTTCAAAAGTTGTGTCCTGACCGCAGTAACGATTTCCGCACCCATCAGAGTTTCCCAGGGTGTGGGTTTCTCACGCCGCTTTACCTTGGGCATGCCGCTGATACCGCCCAATTTTCCCGCTTCCAACAGTGCATCATAATAGTTTCCCACCTCATCAATCAGGCCCACATTCTTGGCCTGCTTGCCAGTGTAAACACGACCGTCCGCCAGGGAACGGAGCTGCTGGCCATCCATGTGCCGTCCCTCCGCCACCACCCGGATAAACTCCTCGTGAATCTCATTCACAATGTTTTGGACAATGGCACGTTCCTCCTCCGTCATATCCCTGTCCGGACTCAACATACCCTTGTTTTTGCCGCTCTTTATCATACCGCTGGTGACCCCGATTTTCTCCATCAGCTTGGTCACATTCATATAGGGCATATAAACACCGATACTTCCGGTAAGAGTGGTACCGTTGGCATAAATCTTGTCGCTGGCCGCCGCCGCAATCCAATAGGCCGCACTGGCACCCATATCACCCATAGCCGTCACCACGGGCTTTTTGCTCACTGCCTTGAATTTCAACAATTCCTCAGAAATTTCCTCGGCCGCCGTAGGGCTGCCCCCGGGGCTATTGATATTGAGCAGCAGGGCACGGACGCTAATATCCTCCGCCGCCTCCCGAATCTGCTGCATCACCTCCCTGCTGCCGGTGCCGTTCACCTGCTCCAGCACACTACCGCCCGTACCCCCTGAAGTTATGGGGCCAACGATGTCAATGACGGCAACACACTCCGTCACATTCAAACTGATATCCTTGTTGTTGTTCCCTTTCAGCAAACTCACCACAAAACTCAAAGCCGCCAAAAGCAAAACTGCCGTCACAAATAATTTTTTTAACATTCCTCAACCCTCACTCCTCAATCCTCGC
>JAZLMD010000004.1:0-10233 GCA_045598465.1 Acidaminococcaceae bacterium
ACATGGGTATCCACCGCAATGGCAGGAATATTATAGATGATGCTGGCCACCACATTGGCGGTCTTGCGCCCCACCCCCGGAAGCAGCATCATGGTTTCAATATCCTTGGGGATAACATCGTCAAACTCCTCATGAAGCATCCGGCACATTCCCAAAAGATTTTTGGCCTTGGCATGATAAAGCCCGCAATCCTTAATTTCCTGCTCCAATTCCTCCAAGGACAGTTTCAGCATTTTAACGGGAGTGTCCAACCGGGGAAAAATCCTTGCGGTAATCACATTCACCCTGTCATCCGTACACTGGGCCGACAAAATCACCGCCACCAGCAGTTCAAAAGGACTGTGATAGTTCAAGGCGGTTTTCGTCCCTTTGTATTTCTCTTCCAAACCTTCTAAAATTTTCCCAATTCTTTCTGCTTTTCTCATAACAGGTGTATTATAGCACAAAACCCTGCGAAGTGAAAATCGTTTCAGACAAGGAAAGAGACCCGCAGGCGTACTAAGGAACGTACGTCAAGGGTCTCTTGACACAGTATCAAACGATTTTAGCGAGCAGTTCTCAATTTGCCAGAGGTTGCTTCTTAATTGCCTCCGCCATAACCGCCTTAAAATCCTTTTCAGTCATCTTTTCCAATACCGCATTCATGGCCTTCAGCAAATCCGGACGGCCCTTACGGACAGCGATACCGATTTCAACATCTTCCACATCCGCTTTGAAACCCTTGCCGGCGGGGAACTCCAACATCAACAAATCCTTGTTGGCATATTCTGCCGCCTGGGCGGTGGGAGCATCAGTTACAAAAAGATTAATCTTGCCGCTTTGCAAGGCCACAATCAAACCGGGAACAGTATCAATAGCCGGCAATTTCTTCACACCGGGAACCTGGTCAATCATCTTGTCATACCACACAGTATTGATTTGGCTGGATGCTACGGCTCCTTTCAAATCTGCCAAAGATTTTGCTTTAGCAAAGGGACCTGCCTTCTTTACCAAAGCTACGATGTTGGCATAGTAGTAAGGTTTAGTGAAATCAACGGTTTGCTTTCTTTCGGAAGTGATGCTCATGCCGGCAATAACCGCATCCACCTTGCCGCTGACAACTGCAGGGGGCAGGCCGTCCCACTCAATCTTGTGGACTTCCAATTCGGCCCCCATGCTGTCCGCCAACTTCTTGGCCATAATGACATCATAGCCGTAGGCAAATTCATCGGAACCGGCAATTTTTACAGCACCACCCTGGGCTGTGGGTTGGGACCAGTTATATGGTGCATAACCGCACTCCATACCAACCTTAAATTTTTTCGCGGCTTCTACATTAGCCGCAGTTATAGTAACGGCGGCCATCATAGCCCCGCAGAATGCCAAAGTCAAAGCTTTCTTCAGATTCATTTCCTATTTCCTCCTTAATTTTTGGTCCGTGCCATGTTGCCCCGGACACATTGGGCATACTCTAACACAAGCCCATCTTCTTAACAACATCAACTTCTAATTTCTTCTTTACCCCGGTTCCAGTGTAAACATTTTTACACAACGCACCTCATATTTTCAAGCTACGTATGGCCTTCACCACATCCTTTGCTCCATAAACATAGGATCCGGCCACAATAACATCCGCTCCTGCCTCTTTGAGTTCACCCACATTTTTATCGTTAACCCCACCGTCCACCTCAATTAAAGCCGAAGCTTTTTTTACCTTCAACATCTGCTTGAGCCGGACAATTTTTTCCACACTGCCTGGGATAAAACTCTGCCCCCCAAAACCGGGGTTCACACTCATCACCAGCACCAAATCCGCATAGAGCAAAATTTCTTCCAAAACCGCTACAGGTGTAGCCGGATTCAACGCTACCCCCGCCTTCAACCCCAAAGCATGAATATTTTCCACCGCCCGGTGCAAATGTTTTGTCGCTTCAACATGCACACAAATCAAATCCGCCCCGGCATTCTTGAAATCATCAAAATAGGTCTCCGGATGCTCCACCATCAGATGACAATCAAAAAACATTTTGGTGGTACTGCGAATCTTCTTCACCACGGGAGCACCAAAGGTCAGATTCGGTACAAAATTTCCGTCCATAACATCTATATGTACCCAATCCGCCCCGGCATCCTCAATCCTTTTTATTTCTTCCCCCAATTTGGAAAAATCGGCGGACAAAATGGATGGGGCAACCAATGTCTTCATTCCCTACCTCCTATCAAAAAGTATCTTCCCGCACCTGCTTGCCGTCACAATATACCACCACAGTTAACCGTTTTCCATCCCCGTCCACGGTCTGTCTAATGTATTTGCCACCGTTATCAACACTGTTGTAGATAAGGTTCCGTCCCTTGCTGGTGATTTCATAAATCTGAACCCGGTGCTTCTCCGTTGCGGGTCCCGGCACCACATACTCAAACACCGCACCCACCACGGATTTGTCCGTGCCGTCACTGATTGTCAGCTGCACCGGATAATAATTTGGCAACATTGTACCCGCCTCCGGGAAAGTGGCCGTAACCATGCCCTTCCTCTCAGGAGAATTCACACGGCGAATTTCACCAACCCTCAAGCCCAACTGTCGCACTATGGTCTCCGCCTCGCTCAACGACTTGCCAATCAGTTCCGGCAACTTCTTTGTTCCCTCGTTAAGAACTATATTAACAAGAGCCCCCTCATTGGTCTTTTCCCCGGCCCGGGGGTCCTGCTCAATGATGGCACCGATTTTATAACCATTATTATACCTGCGCTCAACCTTCCCCAGTTTCATGCCGATTTCATCCAAGGTCTGCTGCCCCTTAATCAGACTCATACCAATCAGATCCGGCATGGTACGCTGTTCCGCCCCCACACTGAAAAAGAGTTTTACCGCACTGCCCTTACGCCGCTTGGAACCGGCCTCCGGCATCTGCCTGATTACTGTCCCTGCAGGCACTGTCAGGGATGTTTCCTGTTGAAGTTCCACCAGAAAATCCTGATTCTTCAATCTGGTTTCAGCTTGTGTCACCTGCATATTCACCAACTGGGGTACAAGTACCATCGCATTATCAAAGCGGAAGTAAACAAAGGCACAAGCGGAAACAAAGCACACCGCCAAGGTCAGGGCAATAACAGCCCTGTTGAATGTCCAATAGAAATTCTTCAACTGATAGCGCAGGGCCTCCTGCCAATCTTTGGCCTTCTCAGCCATTGCATCCTTATCCACGCTAAGGGCAATAATCTTTCTTTTTCCCCCCGGTTTCACCGGCTCCATAATGATGGTACTGCCGTCCATGCCCTCAGGCTGCTCCTCCGTGCTTATATTCTCGTCCCGCAATACACTGTCCAAATCCTCGCAAAGCTGCCCCGCACTCAGGTAACGGTTCTCCGGCTTTTTTGCCGTCATTTTATCTAAAATACTCTGGACCCCTTGAGGGACATTTTCCATACTTTCGCCCAGTTTCGGCATCGCTTTCTCCACCTGCATCATAGCCACCGACACCGGTGTTTCACCATGGAAAGGGACCTGTCCCGTGAGCATTTCATAAAGCACAATACCCAAAGAATAGATATCGCTGGCAAAAGTCACCTGGTCCCCGCCGGCCTGCTCCGGGCTGATATAGTGAACCGACCCCATCACATTGCCGGTAAAAACCATGGTCTGGCCGGACACCATTTTGGCAATACCGAAATCAGCAATCTTAGGAATCATGTTGTCACTCATCAAAATGTTTTGCGGCTTAATATCGCAATGGATAATGTTCCTGCTGTGGGCCTGCTGCAGGGCCCCTGCCAACTGCCGGGTAATCTGCAAAGCCGCCTTGGGCTCAATCCTATAATCCTTCAGAATATCCTTGAGTGTCGTCCCCTCAACATACTCCATAACAATATACTGGTCACCGCCGTCCTCAACAACATCATAAATACCTATGATGTTGGGATGCACCAGCTGGGCTGCGGATTTCGCTTCCCGTTTGAACTGATCCAGCAATTCCTTGTCTCCACTAAACTGATCCCTGAGACGTTTCACTGCCACATCCCTGTCCAACACTTCGTCATGGGCAAGAAAAACCTCACTCATTCCCCCGGATCCGATGGGTCTCAGTATTCTGTATCTCTTTTTAATTATCTCTTCCATGACTTTCCTCCTCTGCGAAACCGTCTATAACAATCAGTGTGATATTATCCTTACCGCCATTTTTCAAAGCCATTTGCAAAAGCATTTTCCCTGCCGTCCGAACATCGTCCTTTGCCATTCCCTCAGCAAGCTCCTCTTGTTCCAACATATTGCTCAACCCGTCACTGCATAACAACAATCTATCCCCATATTGCAGTTCCAGCCGCAAAATCTCCGCCTGAATCACGTTCTCCGCACCCACCGCCTGCAGAAGCCAGTTTTTCTTCGAGTGTGATTTTCCCTCCTGCTCCGTAATCTCACCGGCGGCAATCATTTCCCCCACTAAGGTCTGATCCTTTGTCACCTGACGCAAAACCCCATCCCGCCACAAATACAACCTGCTGTCCCCAACCTGCAGCACATGGGCAAGGGCGGGCGTCTCCAAATAAACCGCCGTCAGGGTCGTCCCCATACCTGCGTACTGCTCCTGGGAATGTGCCATAAAATAAATTTCCGCATTGGTCGCACTAACGGCATGCCTCAGGGCATAAGCGGGATTTTGTCCGAACCGCAACTGGGTGTAAAACTCCTTGCGAAACAAATCCAATGCCATTTTGCTGGCAATTTCCCCCGCATTGGAACCCCCCACCCCGTCCGCAACAGCGAACAACCGGGGCGAATCCGTCAGCAGGGCATCCTCGTTATTTTTCCTCACTAACCCCACATGGGTCTGGCAATAATACTTCATTTTTCCTTCATAAACTGATTTCGCAACTGACCGCAGGCCGCATTAATATCCGCTCCCATTTCCTTACGCACCGTGGCATTCAGGTGCTGACGGTTCAACTCCTCCAAAAACCTGTCAATCCGCCTGTCGTCAGGCCGCTGCCACCCCTTCTCCGGTACCGGGTTCGCAGGAATCAGATTAATGCAGGCATGCTTAAACTTCAGAAAATTTGCCAAAAGTTTGGCATCTTCCACACTATCATTAACATTCTTAAGCAAAATGTATTCATAGGTCACTTCCCGTCCGGAGGCCAGGGCATAATCCTCCGCCGCCCGTATCACCTTCACAAAGGGATAGGCCCTGTTCACAGGCATCAGCTCCGTCCGCAGTTCATCCCGCACGCTGTGCAAACTCACCGCCAAACTGATGGGGTGCTCCAGCCCCTTCATCCGGTTTATACCGGGAATAATGCCGCAGGTGGATACCGTCATATTGCGATAACTCATGTTCAACGCTTCCGCACCATGCAAAAAATCCAACGCCCCGAACACATTGTCAAAATTCAACATGGGCTCGCCGCTGCCCATCACCACAATGCGGCTCACCCTTTCCCCGGACTGACGTAGCAGACCGTTGCAAAGATAAACCTGGGCCAGGATTTCCGCCTTGGTCAAAGACCTGGCGCAACCCTGCAAACCGCTGGCACAAAAAGCACAATGCATGTCACAGCCCACCTGACTGGAAACACAAACACTGTAACCGTAATCGTGATGCATCAGTACGGTTTCCACCGTGGCCCCATCCTGCAGCCCTATCAAAAGTTTGCTGGTAATGCCGTCCTTGGAATCCAGCTTCTTCAGCACTTTCAACTCCGCCGGCAAAATGGTGAAACTGTCCTTCAGTTTGCTGCGGTCCTCCTTACTGATATTGGCCATTAAAGTAAAATCAAAAACCGCTTTCCGATAAACCCATTGAAAAACCTGCCTGGCCCTGTACCCGGGCAGGCCCATTGCCTCCACTTCCTTCTGCAGTTCCCCTATTGTCAAACCAAAAATATCCACCCTGTCAATCCTTTGTCAGCTTGGCCAAATAAAAGCCGTCCACCCCGTCACGCTGGGGCAAAAGTTGTTTTTCCTCCAATAAGTGAAACCGGGGCTGGTCCTCTAAAAATTTCGCCACCACATAGTGGTTTTCACTTTGCTCAATGGTGCAGGTACTGTATACCAGCGCCCCGCCTGCCTTCACATACTTGGCGGCATTGGTAAGAATACCCAACTGCAAGGGAGGAAAAACTTTCAAATCCTCCCGTTTCTTTCGCCAACGGGCCTCCGCCCTGCGCCGCAACACCCCCATACCGCTACAGGGGGCATCCACCAGAACCCTGTCAAATCCGTCCAAAAAATCTTCCCTGAGTTTCGTAGCATCATTCAACTCTGTTTTGATGATACTTATACCCAAATTCCTTGCATTTGCTTCTATCAAAGGCAGTTTGTGGGGATGTACATCACAGGCCACAATCTCCCCCCTGTTCAGCATCAGTTGGGCAAGATGGGTGGTCTTGCCGCCGGGGGCGGCACACAAATCCAGCACCCTTTCCCCCGGTTGCGGTGCCAGCCACTCTGCCGCCAGCATGCTGCTTTCGTCCTGAATATAGAACCTGCCCGGCAACTCCTGCTGCAACACCCTCAAAGAAGGAATTCTGTTACATACAATACCGTCCTTGGCAATTCTGCTCAAAGAGAAATCTGCCCCCAACCTTTGCAACCCCTCCGCCAACTGTTCCCGGCTGCACTTCAAGGTATTAACCCTCAGACAAAGGGGAGCCGGCATATTGTTAAAAGCACAAAGTTGCCGTGTTTGTTCCTCGCCGTAATATTTCAGCCATTTTTTCACCAAATCCTTGGGGTGCCAAAGTTCAATGCCGAGCCGCTCCGCCTGCCGCTCCGGCAGGACTATTTGTTCTTCCTGCCGCAAAAAATTTCGCAACACCCCGTTCACAAACTGGGCCGCTCCCGGATTAGCCACAACCTTTGCCACCTCCACCGCCTCATGCACTGCCGCCGCCCGGGGCACCTTTTCCATATAAAGAATCTGGAACATCCCCACCCGCAAATCCGCCAGCACCAGTGGCTCTATTTTATGCAAAGGTTTCGCCGCAACCTGTTGCAAATACCAATCCAAAGTTCCTTTGGCCTTCACCGTACCGTACACCAGTTCCGTAAGGAAACGCCTGTCCAAATCCGACAGGTCCCGACCGTGAAAATACTGATTGAGAAGGATGTTGGTATAGGCATTCTCCTGAAAGACCCTGTTCACCAGCCCTACCGCTTCCAAACGCACATTAACCACGGGTTCCTCCCACAAAACTTTGCAAACCCTGCTCCACCAAATCTATATCCACATCCGTATTGAAACAGGGGCCGAAGGGCCGCCTATTCAACACCCCGATTACCGGCAGGGGATACACATCCAACATACCGCTCACCAAATCCCGTTCACAAGCAATGGCCACCACTCCCTTGGGATGATATTGTTTGATAATCTGACGGGCCAGGGTTCCCCCCGTAGCCACATCCAACCGGCAATGATACTTCTGCTGCAGGGCCTTCAATTCCCCAATCTTGCAGCCCCCGCACTGCCGGCAATTCTCCAAATGCCGGGTAATCTTATGCAAGCAACTGTCCTTCTGCAAACAATGGGGTGCCAAAACCAACAGGTCCTCCCCCTTAAAATTGTGTTTTTGCCTCAAAATCAGGGCATTACTGGCCGCAATAAAACCATGGGCCGACATTTCTCGGGAAATCCCCAACATAGGCCCAACGAACATCAAAAACTTCCATTTCCAATTCAGAAATTTTCTACCGTCCCACATCACACAACCCGCTATTGCAAAACATCTCCCACCGCAATAGCCCTGCTGTTCAAAAAGTCCCCCGCCGGCATGGGTTTCTTCCCCGCCGGCTGCACCTGCAAAATCCTGATGGCTCCCTCACCGGCAGCCACCACAAAACTCTTCTTTTCCACCGCCAGAACTTCCCCCGGCCTGCCGTCGCCTTCCGTCAACACACTCTGCCAAATCTTCAACTGTTTGCCGTTGGGCAAAAGTGTATAAGCCCCCGGCTCCGGGTTAAACGCCCGAACCTTATTATGAATATTTTGGGCGGCATCGCCCCACTCAATCCTTTCCATCTCCCGCTTCAGCAAATGGGCATAGGAGGCCTCACCCTCGTCCTGGGCCACCGGCCGGTACCGGTCCGTACCGAGAGCAGCCAGCACCTGCTGCAAAGCCCCGTCCCCCGCCTCGGCCAATTGTTCCAACAATTCACCGGCAGTCATATTCTCCGTAATGGGCACCTTCACCTTCATCAGCATGGCTCCGGTATCCATACCCTTATCCATCTGCATAATGGTCACACCGCTTTCCTTCTCACCATTCAAAATGGCAAACTGGGCCGGTGCCGCCCCACGATACTTGGGCAACAAGGAACCGTGCACATTGATGCAGCCGAACCTGGGCAAATGCAAAATCTCCTCACTCAGAATCTGACCGTAGGCCGCCACCACCATCACATCGGTCTCAAGCCCCCGCAGAATCTCCACAAACTCCGGACTCTTAATTTTGACGGGCTGATAAACCGTCAATCCCCGGCTCAGGGCATACTCCTTCACCGCACTGGGGGTCAGCACCCCTTTGCGCCCCTGGGGCTTGTCCGGCTGGGTAATCACCCCCACCAGTTCCACCTCTTTATTTGCTGCCAATCCCTGCAAAATCCTCACCGCAAAGGCAGGAGTCCCTGCAAAAAGCACCCTCATTCTTCCGTATCCTTCTTTACCGTCAAACTTTTCGCTTTCTCAATGAACAGCACCCCGTCCAAATGGTCCAATTCATGCTGGATGCACACCGCCAGAAGCTCCCGGGCCTCCACCAACATTCTTTCCCCCTGACGATTGGTATATTCACACTCCACATAGGCGGCCCGCTCCACCTCACCGGAATACTCCGGCACGGAAAGGCAACCCTCCGTACTCAAGAAAGTTCCTTCCTTCTTAGTGATGACGGGATTAATCATCTCATAAACCGCCCCATCCCCCACATCAATAACCACCACCCCCCTAGATTCACCAACCTGGGGGGCCGCCAGCCCCACACCCTCCGCAGCGTACATGGTCTCCAACATATTGCTTAAGAGCCGTGTCAACCTTTTATCAATTTTATCCACCGGCTTGGCCACCTGTTTCAGCACCGGATTCCCAGCCGTACATATTTTCAAAACCGCCATAATCCTTCATCTCCAAAAACATATAAATATTAATTCTATTATAGCACAATTCTCCGGGATATATCCCCCATCTTCGCTTTTTTTCTGCCCACTCTATAAAAAATTCGCCTGTCAAACCCCCGACAGGCGAAAAAATCAATCTCTGCCCAATATCTCCTCACAAGACAATTTAAGCTTAGGGATGTCTTGATTAATCGTCACCCAAACAGCATTCAAATCAACCGTCCCGTACTTATGTACATATACGTTACGGGTATCCTTGATCGTACGCCAGGGCACCTCACATGCCATGGTCTTCGCTTCATCAGACAACAATACCACCAATTCACCAATTTGAATCACACTCAGCAGACAAGCATCCTGAAACATTATGTCACCCATAAATGCATCCTTGCTCCCTTGATTTCTTCTGATATGGTTCTCTATTCTTTCACAAAATTCAACTATTTTTTCTAAGACATTCCTATCACGTGGTTTGATAAAGCAACACCCCATCCCTTGAAATTCTACTCAAAAAACTTTTGTCCGATGTTTCCGTAGTAACCACATCAACAGGCAAATTCAATATATCTTCCACATCATGTCTGAATTCTATCAATTCAAACAATGATTCCAATTTGCCCTTCTCAATAAGCAAGTCAACATCACTGCTATCCTTCGCCAAACCCTTGGAATAGGAACCGAACAGCGAAACGGAAGCAATGCCGTGCTTTGCCGCAATGGGAGATATTAAATTTCTCAACTGTTCTATCGTATACAATGTCCGCTTACCTCGATTGCATTCTAACACACTATAACCCTGTGTGCAATACCAAATTATTTTTTCTGCTCAGCTTCACCCCTCAGTTCTTCCCCCTCATTCATCTTCATGCCACAATTTGTTATGCAAAAGTGCCAACCTTCTGCTTATTATCTCATCGGCGGTTTCTTTGTCAAACTTCTCCATTTCCGTCAGTGTTCTCATGGCTTCCACCAACTCGTTTGCCTCCGGTTCGGTCTCACTGGCCAACCTTTGCTTCGGATACCCTTTTTTTGCATACCGGTCCATCAACCGGCAACAACGTCTGTATTGCTTCAAATCATCCGTCCCATAAATGTCCGCAAACTGCAAAAGCTGCTCTCTGAAAAGCAAATCCCCTATCAGAAGGGA
>JAZLMD010000005.1:0-2309 GCA_045598465.1 Acidaminococcaceae bacterium
TTGTCAAAGGTTTGAAATAATGAAAAAAACAGATTTGGGTAAGTTGTTGTCATCCATTTTGGTTTTGGGTGCAGTGCTGGTTTCCGGCTGCGGACGCAGTGCCGAGTTCGGCATTGTTGACATGGGCAAGGTGGAACGGGAATCTGCCGTAATTCGTGAAATCAAGGCCAAAGGACAAAAAGAATTGGATAAGCTCCAGGTGAAGATGGATTGGGAATTGGCCGGCAAAAGAGGGGACGCCCGTCTGAAGATTATTCAAGACTATCAGGCCCGGGCACAGGTTGTGCAAAGCAGTACTTATAACAATGTGCAAAATCAGATGCAGGGCGTGGAGCATCAGGTTGCCATGGAAAAGGGCTTGGGTGCAGTTTTGGTGAAGGAATCCGCACTGGACGGCGGTATTGATTTGACGGATTTGGTGTTGAAAAAATTGCAACCGGAAACTGTTGATAAGAAGTCGGAAACGCCCGAAAAGGTAGAAAAAAAGGCGGAAGCGCCTAAAAAGGAAGAAAAGAAGTAGCATGGTGAAATCCCTTCAGGAGTTGGCGGCCCTGGTGGGCGGAACTCTGGAGAATGAAGACAAGAATATTGAGGTCACCGGGGTGAACGGCATTATGGAGGCGGGTCCGGGGGATATCAGTTTTGCTGTACCTCCTTACGTTGACGAGTGTCACAAGTCCCGTGCGGGTGTGATGATATTGGGTATCGGAACAAGAAAGTTGGAAGACCGGCCTGTGATTCGTGTTGCGAATCCCAGGGCGGCTTTTGCTATTTTGTTGGAAGTTTTCCGGCCCCAAAGCCACGTGGAGCGGAGTATCAGCCAATATGCCTATGTTGACCCCCGGGCCAAGATAGGCAGGAATGTGGCCATCCAACCCTTTTGCTATATTGAGCGGGAGGCCCAGATTGGGGACGGGGTGGTAATTTATCCTCATGTGTACATCGGTGCGGGGGTGAAGATTGGCAGGGATTCCATTCTTTATCCCAATTCCGTGATCCGGGCGGACTGCGTTCTTGGGGAAAGGGTTATCCTGCAGCCCGGGGCGGTGATCGGTAGTGACGGGTTCGGCTATACCAATCAGGAGGACGGCACCCATATCAAGGTGCCCCAGAGCGGCAATGTAATCATTGAGGACGATGTGGAAATCGGTGCCAATTCCACCATTGACAGGGCTACGGTGGGCAGTACGGTGGTGGGCAGGGGAACTAAAATTGATAATTTGGTGCATCTCGGCCACAATGTTACTGTGGGCAAGAATTGTTTCCTTTGCGGACAGGTGGGTGTTGCTGGCAGCACCGGCATCGGCGACAACAATACCTTTGCCGGGCAGGTGGCGGTGAACGGACATATCACTATTGGTAATAATAATCTTTTTGCCGGCAGGACCGGCATTACCAAAAATGTGGGAGATAATCAGATGATGGGTGGCTTCCCGGAGCG
The DNA here is from genome assembly GCA_045598465.1 of Acidaminococcaceae bacterium. Lineage (GTDB taxonomy): Bacteria > Bacillota > Negativicutes > Acidaminococcales > Acidaminococcaceae > Phascolarctobacterium_B. The sequence goes on from JAZLMD010000005.1 coordinate 1,442, forward strand.
GTCGGTGAAAGAGTGGATGCGGCACGAGGCGGAGTTGAACCAGGTGGGCAAGATGCGGACCCGTATCCGTGAACTGGAAAAACAGGTGGCCAAGTTGCAGGAGCAGCTCAAGTGATTGGTTACTGGCTGGTAAAATTTGTCAGTAAAGTCCTTTGTGTTTTGCCGGAGGGATTCGGCCGTTGGCTGGGCAGGAGTTTGGGAAGTTTGATAGTGCTTTGCTGTCCCGGCTGGCGGATAAGGATGGCGGAGCGGAACATCCGTCAGTGTCTGGGTGTTGATGAGGAGACGGCCAGGCGGGTTGCCAGGGAAAGTTTGGAACGTTTCGGCCCTATGGCGGTGGAAGTTCTGAGGTTTCCTCTGTTAAACAAAAATAATATTTTCGACAAGGTTCAGGTTGAAGGGTGGGAGCATCTGGAGGCCGCTGCCGCAGAGGGCAGGGGCGTGGTGATGACCACAGGCCACTTCGGCAACTGGGAGCTTCTGGGGGCTTTGGTGGGCCTGAATGGATATAAATTGTTGTCCATAGCCCGGCACCAGAATCAGGGTGGTATGAACAAGCTCATCAATGAATATCGGGAGATGGTGGGGCAGGAAATCACCTACAACCGGGGGGAGAACCATTTTTTCCACATTGTCAGAAAGCTGAAACAGAAACATGTCATAGGGGTCATTTTTGACCAGGATACTAATGATATTGGGGCAAATATCCCCATCTTCGGCAAGCAATGTATTGTGCCGGACGGGGCGGCGGCCCTGAGCCGCATTAACAAGGCCCCCATTGTACCCATCTTTATTCATGACGAAAAAGATGGGGTGGCTAAGGCGAAAATCTATCCCGTGCTTCATTGCAACGATAAAACTGATTACA
>JAZLMD010000006.1:0-2466 GCA_045598465.1 Acidaminococcaceae bacterium
CAACAACTCGGCAACCTCAGTGGACGGAGTAATGGGATAGCCCGCAAAGAAGCGGCAGCCCGCCGCAATGGCCCCCTCCACCACTGCCTGATTACCTTGCAACAATAATTTTCGCATGGTGTTCTCTCCTATTTCTCCACAAAAATTGCATAGTCGGGACAATGCAATTCGCACTGGCCGCACCTGATGCACTCTTTTTCGTTAACCGCTTCGATTTTCTCGACTTCGTTAACTTTCAAAACCTTCTTGGGACACAGGGCGGCACAAATGCCACAGCCCTTGCAACGCTTAGTAACTATTTTCAGCGACAATTAAACTACCTCCTCTAAAAAATGTTATCCATATTGTAACACAGTTTACTTTTTTTTGCAAATCAACACGCTTCTGTGGTATCTGCCGCAGAAGCGTTTTATTAAAATCATTTGAAGTAACGGTCCAAAAGGCCCTTCAAAGCACGGCCGTGACGGGCTTCGTCCTTGGCCATTTCGTGTACCGTATCATGGATGGCATCCAAATCCAACCTCTTGGCCCGGTTGGCCAAATCCAGCTTGCCTGCGGTGGCGCCGTTCTCCGCCTCCACCCGCATTTCCAGGTTCTTCTTGGTGCTGGGGCTCACTACCTCGCCCAACAATTCCGCAAATTTGGCAGCATGCTCCGCCTCTTCAAAAGCCGCCTTTTCCCAATACAAACCGATTTCAGGATAACCCTCACGATGGGCCACCCGGCTCATGGCCAAATACATGCCCACTTCGCAGCACTCTCCGTTGAAATTGGCCCGCAAATCCTTCTTGATATCCTCAGGGGCATCAGCCGCAATACCAACCACATGCTCACAGGCCCAGTTCATCTCACCACTCATTTTGGTGAATTTGGAAGCAGGTGCTTTACATTGGGGGCAGGAAGTCGGAGCCGTCTCCCCCTCATAAACATAACCGCAAACCTGACATACCCATTTACTCATTTTCAAATCCTCCTTATTATTTTTGATACAATATTATATATCTGCGGTTATAATAACACCTTTCAGCCGTCCTGTCAACGGATAATCATTTTTATTTACGCTTTGCAAACATCAGGTCATACTGGAAAGCACAGCGGCCTTGGTCACCAGTCCCTGTAACATCCCGTCCTCGTCCACAACGGCGATGGGATAGGGTGTCTCTGCGGCCAGGGGGATTATCTCCACCACCGGTGTGGCCAGCTTCACCCGGGGCAGTTCCTTAACCATGCTTTCGCTAATGCTCCGCTTTTCCACATGGGCCGCCAGGGCATCCGTCAAGCTGAGCACACCCAGAAGATGTAAACAGTTGTCCACCACATAAACGCTGGAAACCTCCTGCAACCGCATCTCCTTGAGAGCGTATTCCGGCGTATCGCAGCAACGGATCAAACTACCAGGATTAATCATAATATCTTCCGCTGTCAGGACCTTGGTTTTATCCGCCGATTCAATAAATTTCTTCACATATTCGTCCTGGGGATTTTTGCTCATAGCCACGGGAGTGGCGTTCTGTACCACCCTGCCGTCCCTCATGATGGCCACCCGGTCCCCCAGTTTGAAGGCCTCATCCATATCATGAGTGATAAAAACCACGGTCTTGCCCAGTTTTCTTTGTATACGCAGCAATTCAAACTGCATATCAGCACGTACCAGAGGGTCCAAAGCGCTGAAGGGCTCGTCCATCAAAAGTATTTCCGCATCGCTGCAAAGGGCCCTGGCTATGCCCACCCTCTGACGCATACCGCCCGACAGGGAATCACAGGAAACCGTCTCCGAATTTTTCAACCCCACCATTTGCAGGTATTTTCTGGCCCGCCCTTCCCGTTCCTCCTTCGGCACACCCTGAATCTCCAAAGGATAGGCCACATTGCTCAAAACATTCCGGTGGCTCATCAGGGCAAAACTCTGGAACACCATGGCCAGTTTATGCCGCCGGTACTCCCGCAGGGCCGCCCCGTCATAATCAAGGATGTTTTCCCCCCGATAGTAAACCGCTCCCCCGGTGGGTTCCAAAAGCCGGTTAAGACACCGCAGCAGGGTGGATTTGCCCGAACCGGAAAGACCGATAATAACAAAAATCTGTCCCTTACGCACTTCCAAGGATACATCCCACAGTGCGGCAGTACAGCCGGTTTTTTGAAAAACCTCTCCCTTGCCGGCCCCCTGACGCAGCAGTTCCGCCGCCTGTTCCTGGTCGCCGCCATAGAGTTTGCTCACATGTTCCAACAAAAAGATTCGTTCACTCATGGTCCTTCACCGCCTTCGGCATCATATGATAACTTTGGGTCATTCTGTCCAAAAGTACGGCCAGCACCACCACACAGAACCCTGCCGCCAGCCCCCGGCCCACTTCCATCCTTTGTACCGCCACCAGCACCTCATGACCCAGCCCCCTGGCGCCAATCATGGAACAGGTCACCACCATGGACATGGCCATCATTAGGGTCTGGTTTATCCCCGCCATA
>JAZLMD010000007.1:0-10068 GCA_045598465.1 Acidaminococcaceae bacterium
GGGAAAGGATTGCCTTGGAAGAGTTACAGGGCAAACAGGTGCTGGTATTCAGCGCCATCGGCAACCCCGCTTCCTTTGAGCAGACCTTGAGCAGCATCGGGGTGCAGCTGTTGGAGGCGGTGCGGTATCCGGACCATCATGATTACGGTATGGGCGAGTTGCAATATATTGATGAGAGAGCGGCGGAACTGGGAGCCGTGGCCATTGTAACCACCACCAAGGATGCGGTGAAGATTCCGGCGGAATTCATTGCCGCCCACAGGGAGATTCCTCTATATGTGTTGAATATGGAGATAGATGTTACTAAGGGCAAGGAAGCTGTAGAGGATTTGATTGGTGAGATGGTCGCTCCGCTCCAGGGTTCAGGGTTCAGCCATCAGGGTTGAGGGTTGAGGGCGTAAGGCGCAAGGCGTAGGGCGCAGGGCGTAAGGATGGTAAAATGTTCCTGTGATTAGAGCCAGGAAAATTGGCAAATGATTTTCAGTTTCTGCTTCTTGTCGGAGCGGAGCGACCCTCCCCGTCTTGCCTCCCTGTGTTCCGTCCCCCCTCGCCACTTCGTGGCCCTCTTCCCCCTTTTGGGGGACGCAATGGCAATCCACCCCTCCCACGCCTGGGAGGGGAAAAATCAGCACTCCACCAACTTTCCTGAACCCTGTTGGCTGTTGGCTGATGGCTGGAGCGGAGCGAAAGGTAGGTAGAAAATAAGTGAAAGTCATTTGTATAATTCCGGCAAGATACGCTTCAACCAGGTTGCCAGGTAAACCACTGAAACTGATTGCGGGCAAACCTATGATTCAGAGGGTGTATGAGCAGGCTGCCAAGGCCAGTATGCCTGACGAGGTTATTGTGGCTACTGATGACGACAGGGTTTATCAGGCGGTGAAGGATTTCGGCGGACAGTCGGTTATGACCAGTGTGAATCACAGGAGCGGTACGGACCGTTTGGCAGAGGTGGCGAAAAATAGGGAAGATGTGGATGTGGTCATCAATGTGCAGGGTGACGAGCCCATGCTACCGCCGGAAATTATTGATGCCTTGGCAGAACTTTTTGTGAAGGACATAAACCTGCAGATGGCTACCATGAAGTGTCCCATGAAACAGGAAGAGTATACCGAACCCGGTTCGGTAAAAGTTGTAACGGATTTGGACGGTTATGCCCTGTATTTCAGCCGCAGTTTGCTACCCTACCCCAGAAATGAGGCGGGGGTAAAAGTGTATAAGCATGTGGGGATTTATGCCTACCGCAGGGATTTTTTACTGAAATATGCGGCTCTGGAGCCAACACCTTTGGAGTTGACGGAATCTTTGGAACAATTAAGGGCATTGGAGAACGGTTACAGGATAAAGGTATTGGAGAGTGATTTTCAGGGTGTGGGGGTGGATACCCCGGAGGATTTGGCAAGGGTCAATCAGTTGCTGGAAGGTCAGAACTGAGAGTTGGGAGCTGAGAACTTAGAGGTGAGGTATGAATATTGTACAAGTTGGTGATTATAGAATTGGGCAGGGGCAGCCCATGGCACTTTTGGCCGGACCCTGTGTGTTGGAAGGGTATGAGCGGAGTTTGATGATTGGCCGGACAGTGAAAAATATCTGTCAGGAATTGGGTATTCCCTATGTTTTTAAGGCCAGTTTTGACAAGGCCAACAGATCCAGTTATCATAGTTTCCGTGGGCCCGGAATTGAGGAAGGGTTACAACTTTTAGCTGCCATTAAAAAGGAGTTGCAGGTGCCGGTTGTGACGGATGTCCATGAACCCTGTCAATGTGAGAAGGCCGCCCAGGTGGCGGATATTTTGCAAATTCCCGCTTTTCTCTGCCGTCAGACAGATTTGGTGTGGGCGGCGGCCAGGACGGGGAAATGTGTTAATGTGAAGAAGGGGCAGTTCCTTGCCCCTTGGGATATGAAGAATGTGATTGGCAAGGTGGAGGAAGCGGGGAACAGGAATCTGCTTCTGACGGAGCGGGGTTCCAGCTTCGGCTACAACACTTTGGTGACGGATATGCGGGGGTTGGCGATTATGCGGGAACTGGGTTATCCGGTGGTGATGGATGCCACCCATTCCGTTCAGATTCCCGGCGGCAAGGGAACTTCCAGCGGTGGGCAAAGTCAGTATGTGCCACACATGGCCCGGGCGGCAGCGGCAGTTGGTGTTGATGCCTTGTTTTTAGAGGTACACGACAATCCGGCGGAGGCCTTGAGTGACGGGCCCAATATGGTGGCGTTGAAGGATTTGAAGGCCCTGTTGCAGGATGTGCTGGCCATTGACAGGGTAGCGAGGAAATAAGATGGAACAATACATGGAACAGGCGAAGGAAACCTTGCGTCTGGAAGCGGAATCTATTATTGAGCTTATCCCCAGAATTGATGAAAATTTTGGTAGGGCGGTGGATTTGGTGATGCATTGCCCCGGCCGGGTGATTGTTACGGGCATGGGCAAGAGCGGACACATTGGCAACAAATTGGCGGCCACCTTCGCCAGCACCGGAACTCCCAGTTTTTTTCTGCATCCGGCGGAGGGAATTCATGGGGATTTGGGTATGGTGACCCATGATGATGTGGTGCTGGCCCTGAGCAACAGCGGGGAGACCGCAGAGGTGCTGAATATTCTGCCCAGTGTCCGCAGAATTGGAGCCAAAATCATTGCCATGGTGGGCAAGGGGGACAGCACTCTGGCCAAGGCCGCAGATGTGGTGTTAGATGTGGGGGTTTCCAAGGAGGCCTGTCCTCTCGGGTTGGCTCCCACCAGTAGCACTACCGCTTGTTTGGCTTACGGGGACGCCTTGGCTATGGCACTTTTGGTGCAACATCACTTTACTAAGGACAAATTTGCCGTTTTTCATCCCGGGGGTGCCTTGGGACGCAAGCTTTTGCTTACAGTGGAAAGCGTTATGCATACCGGGGATGAGAACCCTGTAGTTCACGAGGATGCCACTGTGCAGGAGGCGCTTTTTGTAATTACGGACAAGGGGCTGGGTGCGGTAAGTGTGGTTGATGATAGAGGAGTTATGTTGGGGGTATTGACGGACGGGGACATCCGGCGGGGTCTGCATAAGGGTGTGGATTTTTTGAAGAGGCCGGTTACAGAACTGATGACAAGAACTGCAAAATATATTACTAAGGACCGGTTGGCGGCGGAGGCCCTACATCTGATGGAATCCCATCAGCCCAAACCTATTACAGTCCTGCCGGTGGTGGACGGTTCCATGCATGTCATAGGACTGTTACACGTGACCGATTTGGTCAGAAGAGGCGTGGTATGAATTTTCAAAAAGTAAAACTTTTGGCGTTGGATGTGGATGGGGTTTTGACGGACGGAATAATTTTTGAAAACGACCGGGGCGAAGTGTTCAAAAATTTTTATGCCAAAGATGGGTTGGCAATCAATGCCGCCCAGAAACAGGGACTGAAGGTAGCTTTTATCACCGGCCGGGGCAACGGTATTGTGGCCTATCGTGCCAGGGAGTTGGGGGTGCCTTTCTGTTTTGAAGATGTTAAAGACAAGGTGCAAGTGTTGGAACAGCTGATGACTGAATTTGGTCTGACCGGAGAAGAAGTGGCCTATATGGGCGATGATCTTAATGATTTGGGAGCATTTAAACTGGCTGGAGTGAAATTGGCGCCGGCGGATGCCGCTACAGATATTGTGCAAAGGGCGGATTATGTTTCCGCCGCTCCGGGTGGCAGGGGGGCTGTCCGGGAAGTTATTGAAAAAATTATGCGGGACCAGGGGAAGTGGTCCGAGATTGTGGAAAATAATTTGGGAAGCAGGCAATAGGGAATGCTTTATGCATCATTAAGGATATTGAGTTTCATATTTAGTCACATGCCTTACGGTATGCTTATCGCTTTGGGCAAGGGGGCCGGAAAAATTTATTACTATGTGGCCAAGAAACAGCGGTTGCGTGCGGAAGAGACCATTAAGAAATGTTTGGGTTATTCGGATGCTGAAGCCAATACAGCTATTCATGAGTTGTGCAAGAATTTGGGTATGACTTTTTTAGAGATTTTTGCCCTGCCGTCCCTTAACAGGAATAATATCGGCCGGTATGTGGAGATTCAGAACCGGGAGGTTTTAGAACGGGCATTGGCGGAAAAACATGGGGTGGTGCTGGTGGCCTGTCATATGGATAATTGGGAGTGGTCGGGAGCCGCTCTGGCTTTGAACGATTATCCCTTGAGTGCGGTGGAAAAACCCCAACCGAACAGAGTGTACTCCGATTTTATGAATGAATTGCGCAGAGGTGCGGGACAGGAGATTTTCAGTCGGGGTACCACGGAAATCCTGGGATGTGCCAGGGCCATGAAGAAGGGACGTATGGTGGGCCTGATTGCTGATCAGGATGGTGGTGAAACGGGAATATTTGTACCTTTTTTGGGTAAGATGGCTTCTACTCCCCAGGGACCTGTGTATTTTGCCAGAAAATTCAAAGCCCCTATAATCCCCGTCTTTATTTTGCGTAATGCGGGTGGAAAAGGGCATGTGCTTAGTTTTGGAGAGCCGGTTATCTATAGGGATACCGGAAATAAGATTGAAGATGATTATGATGCCACTTTGGCTTATAGCCGGCAAGTGGAGGAGATGATAAAAAAATATCCAAACCAGTGGATTTGGTTCCAGCATCGTTGGAACACACCTTATCAAAAGTAGGGCATAGGGCGTAAGGCGTAGGGCGTAGGGCACAAGGCGTAAGGAAGGTGTAGTGAGTAGGCAAGCTGAGAACTGAGAACTGAGAGTTGGGAACTGAGATAGGAAGGAAGATATTGACTGATGAATAGGGATAAGTTTCCTAAGAATAATATGGTTGTTTTCACCAGTGTAGCAGCGGCATTGCTGATAGCCGCCGGCATTATTGCCTGGCTGATGTTTGGTGGGATGGGGCCTATGGAGGTTGTTTTGGACAATGGTGTTAAGGCCAAGTTTGCAGCCACTTTGAAGAATACGGAAATCAGCAGGGAGAAAGACGGCAAACTGGTTTGGCATTTTATTGTAGATGAAGTGGTCAGCGACCAGGTATCCAACAAAACTATTCTTCACGGCATCAAGGGCAAGGTTTATCGTGATGATGGGTCTTATTTTGATGTGGAGGCCAAGAATGGGGAGATGGTAACCGGCAAGCAGGATTTTATGGTGAAGGATCAGGTTTCGGCGGTTCTTTCTTCGGATAAGAGCAAACTTACGGCGGATATGGTTACTTGGGAAGATAGGAAACGGCGAGTTACCGCTACGGGAAATGTCCAATTTTGGAAGGACGACTGGTATGCCCGTGGAGATAAGGCCGTTACCACAGGTTCATTCAAGAAAATACGTCTAATAGGTCATGCGTGTGTGGAAAGGAGGTAGTGATATGCAAAAGAAGATTTTTTTGACCGGGTTGGCAATCCTGACTTTGACGGGTAATATTTGCTTGGCAGGGTTCAATTTGAGCGGGGATGACATTGAGTTTGACATGGAAAGTAATTTGGGTGTAGCCAAAGGACATGTGGTTCTGATGCAGGATGGAGGTAGGGCTACAGGCAATTATGCCCAGTTCAATAACAAAACCAAGTCAGGTTATTTACAGGGGAATGTGGTGGCAGATAAAGATGGTTACCATATTACTGCTGATACCTTGACGGTGCATGATGAGAACCATTCCAGTGCCAGCGGCAATGCTGTTTTGATGAAGGATGGAAAAACATTAAAGGCACCTTTGATTGACTACTATAAGGCCCAAAAATATCTGCAGGCAGGCAATGGTAGGGCGACTTTAATTGACACGGACGGCAGCGTGGTGGAAGCTAATGAAATAAATTATAACCATGGAGAAGGTGTGGCCAAGGCCAACGGCAACGTGAATATCCGCAGTGAGGTACGCAAGCTTGTGGCCAGCGCTGATAGTGCCATTTACAGGGTGGACAATAGTAATAGTGCGGCCAATTATTTGGAACTTATTGGCAATGCCAGTGCCACCCAGGACGGGAATACGGTTAGGGGAAACAGACTGCGCCTCAACAATGCAAAGATTGCCCAAGCGGATGGCAGGGTGATTATTGATTATACACCTAAACCTACGGAACAGAAGGCCGGGGCGGCAGCGGCAACAGAGAACTTTGGGGAGAATAAGGGGCAACAAAAAACTCGTCGTGTCCGGGCTTATCCGGATGCATCGGAGGAAGCATGATTATTGAAACACACGAATTGGTAAAAGTATACGGGGAGCGCCGTGTTGTGGACGGCGTGAGTATTCAGGTTCAGCAGGGTCAGATAGTGGGGCTTTTGGGACCCAATGGTGCAGGTAAGACCACTACTTTTTACATGATTGTAGGTATTGATCGTCCCACCGACGGCAGGGTTACTTTGGACGGGGAGGATATTACCGGGTTGCCCATGTATGAACGGGCCCGCCGGGGGATTGGTTATCTGCCACAGGAAGCAAGTATTTTCAGTAAGATGACGGTGGAGGAAAATCTTTTGGCCATTCTGGAAACGGTGGAGATGAGTGACAAGGAACGGCACGAAAAAACCGATGCGTTGTTGGATGAATTTAAATTGCAGCATGTTCGTAAGTCAAAAGGTACGGCTTTGAGTGGCGGTGAGCGGCGTAGGGTGGAAATAGCCAGGGCTCTGGCCACCAGTCCGGCTTTCATTTTGCTGGATGAACCCTTTGCCGGTATTGACCCCATTGCGGTGGCGGATATTCAAAGCATGGTGGCTCATTTGGCCAAACGGGGCATAGGTATTCTGATTACGGACCATAATGTGCGTGAGACCTTGAGTATTGTGGATAATGCTTATATTTTGGCCGAAGGACGGATTTTACTCAGCGGTGACAGCCATAAGATTGCCAATGACCCCATTGCCCGCAAGTATTATCTCGGTGACAAGTTCTCCATGTAGGAGATATGTAAGGCATTAGGCATTACGCATTAGGCGTTAGGCATTACGCATTAGGCCATAGGCATTAGGTGTAAGGTATAATATATAAGGTGTAAAGAAGGGAAAATAAGGAATGAAGTTACGTTTACTTGACAGATATGTATTGAAGGAGCTGCTTTATCCCTTTGGGTTCGGTGTGGCGTCCTTTAGCTGTATTTTCATAGCCAGTACTATGCTGTTCCAAATTACTAAGTTTGTAACTCAGTATGGTGCCAGCATTGAGAGCGTGGCCAAGATGTTTTTTTACAGTTTGCCGGAGATTATTAACTACACTTTTCCTATGAGTATGCTTTTGGCGTCCCTGATGGCTTTCAGCAAACTCAGCGGTTCATCGGAAATTGTGGCCATGAAGGCCAGCGGAATTTCCTATTACCGCATTGTGGTTCCTGTTTTAGTGGTGGGTTTTGTTATCAGTATGTTCAGCGTCATTTGGGCGGAAAAAGTGGTACCGGAGGCCAAAGCCCAGTGCAGTTATGTCATTGATTATGAGATAAAACATAATACGAAACCGAGAACCCAGCGGGATGTGGTTATTCCTGCTTTGAAGGGTAAGACACCACGCATCACTTATGCCCGGGAGTTTGATAACGATTTGGGTAAAATGTATGATGTAACGATTTCTGAGTATGAAAAAGGTAAAATTACCCGTATTCAGACCGCCAATGAGGCGACCTACGACCAGGGTGCCTGGCGGGTGGGGGAAGGGGATATCTACAGCATCGGGGAAAAAGGCGGAGTGAGCAGTCACGTGCATTTTCATGAGCAGGTCATCCCCATTGATATCAGCCCCAGACAGTTGGATTGGCAGGAGAAAAATCTTGATGAAATGACCATCAGGGAACTTAGGGAATATATTACGCTTTTGGAAAGTCAGCACAAGGGAACCTATCAACAGTGGTGTGAGATTTTTATGCGGATAAACATTCCCTTGGCTTCTTTCTTCTTTGCTATGATGGGTGCCGCTTTGGGTACGCAAAAGCAGAGGGCATCCAATAGCATCGGTTTGGGCATAAGTGTTATTATCATTTTTATATACTATGCTATAATGACTTTGACAACGGGCTTGGCTAAGGGTGGTATTTTGAATCCCTTTATTGCCTGCATTACACCCAATTTACTTTGTTTGGGGATTGGTATCTATTTCATGAAACAAAAAAATAACTGATTATGTGGGAAAGTTTGAGTACGACGGGAATTAGAATAATTGTTACAGTTGCTATCATGGGAGCGGTTATTGCCTGTATAGCGGATGCTATGGGCAAAAGGATTGGTCATGCCCATGTGCGTTTTTTTGGACTCCGCCCCCGAACTAATGCCAGAATACTGACAGTTTTGGGCGGTGCCATGATTGGTGTGCTTTCCGTTGTGATTCTGACTGCCACCAGCAATACGGCAAGGGTAGCCCTTTTCAAATTAGAGACCATTACGGCACAGATAAAATCGTTGGAAAAGGAACGGGATGTAATTTCTGAGAATTTGCAAAAAAGCAAGGCAGAAGTGAACAGACAAAATAAAATCATAGTTTCTTTGGATGAGAAAATTGGAGCAGCGAGCAGGGATTTAACGGCCGCAAAAAAGGAAGTGGAAGAACTTAATGAATCTAAAAACAAACTGGCCGGGGAAGTGGTGAAGTTGCAAAAGAATACCCAGATTCTTCGGGACGGCATTACGATTATGCGTCAGGGGGAACTGCTTTATCGGGGCGGTGAAGTTGTGTATGCCGGGGTCATGAGGGGGAATCTCAGGCGTAAAGAAAACGATATTCAGTTGGATTGGTTTATGACCAGTGCCAATAGTGCCGCTTTGGCTAAGGCGGGTATTGAACCTAAGAATCCGGGGGATCCCATGCCTCAGGCCATTGCCTTTCAAAATGAAACTGTTGGCAGGGCATTGGATGAGCTGAACAAGGCGAAGAATGATAAGTTTTTCCGTGTCAGGGCTTTGACCAATGTTATGGCCGGCGAAATCAGTCCTTGCACTTTGGAAATCTTTGACAACGTATTGGTTTATGTCAATGGAACTACTATTTACCGTGAAGAGTTCAATATCAAGAAGAATGACTCCAGGGTTAAGGAAAATATTATGATGGAGCTTTTGACTCAGGTTAATAGGAATGCGGTGACAGCAGGTGTAATTCCTGACCCTATCAGTGGCAATGTGGGTGGTATGACTGCAGATGGGGTTCTGAAAATTACCAGTCAGCTGAAACGGGCCGGCAAGCATTTTCTGGTGGAAGCCAAGGCGGATGGGGACATTTATACCTCCGGCCCTGTGAGAATAAAATTTAATGTTGAAAAAATTTCAGAAGAATAGTAATATAGTGTAGATGTTTTTACGGAAGGGTGGTCGAGTGGTTTAAGGCTCTGGTCTTGAAAACCAGCGAGGGGCAACCCTCCGTGGGTTCGAATCCCACCCCTTCCGCCATATTTAGAGTTTAGAACTTAGGATTTAGAACTTAGAGTTTAGAATTGAGAACGTGAGTATTGTTTGGTCGGAAAACTCAATTGCAAAGTTTTTGGATATTCTTGCATCCAAGGAGCCCACGCCCGGCGGTGGCGGAGCCAGTGCCCTGGTGGGGGCGGTGGCGGCGGCATTGGGTTCCATGATGGCAAATCTGACTTTGGGTAAGCCGAAGTTTGCGGCAGCGGAAAAGGAAATGATGCTGCTGGAGGGTGAATTGCAGGTGGCCCGGGCGGAGTTATTGAAATTGGTGGATGAGGATGCCAAGGCCTATAGTGGGGTTATGGAATGTTATGAATTGCCAAAAACCTGTCCGCAGGAGCAAACGCTTCGTAGGGAGCGTTTGGCGAAGGCGGCTCAGTTCGCTGCATTGGTGCCTTTGCGGATTGCGGAACATTGCGTAAAGGTGGGGGTTCTAACGGAGCGGGTGGCACAAATAGGCAATCCCGCTTTGTTGACGGATGCGGCCTGCTCGGTTATTTTGGCAGGGGCGGCCCTTGAATGTGCGGAGCAAAATGTTCTGATAAATCTGTCTCTGACTCACAATGAATATTTTAATGATGATTGTCGTACCAAACTGAAGCAATACAAGAAAACGATACAAAAGAGCAAAGAAAAAACTATCGGGGGGCGTTAGCACTCCGATAGTTTTTTTTACTTTTTCCCTTCAGTACCGCAGCCACCGGGCTGCC
>JAZLMD010000008.1:0-6358 GCA_045598465.1 Acidaminococcaceae bacterium
TCTTTACATAATATATAATACACGAACCTATGGATATTTTTACCATTCAGAAGAATGTTGAAAACGAAATAGTGATTGAAAAATCCCGTTTTATTTGTACCCTGTGTAAGGTAAGTTCGGAGCAGGAGGCGGGGGAGTTCATAAGGATAGTTAAAAAGAGGTACTGGGACGCAACCCACAATTGCAGTGCCTATCTCGTTGATGGGATGGCACAACGCTCCAGTGACGACGGAGAGCCCAGCGGCACGGCCGGCATACCTATGTTGGAAGTGTTGCGCAAGGCAGGGGTTCAAGGTGTTGCTGCGGTGGTGACTCGTTATTTTGGCGGGGTGAAATTGGGGGCCGGGGGTCTCGTACGGGCTTATACCAATTCCGTCAGCCAAGCCCTGGCCAAGGCAGGCCGGGCCCGGCGGGTGGAGTTGGGTTATTTCGCTTTTTTGGCGGCTTTGCCGGAGGCGGGTAAGATTTTGAATTTGCTTTATCGTGACGGCCGTTATCCTGTGAAGGAGGTCAGTTACGGGGAGCGGGCACGCATCCTATTCACCATGCGTAGAGATGAATGTGAGGAGGCAGAGAAATATTTGACGGAGCTTTTGCAGTTGCCGGTGGAGTTGTGCTATGCCGGCGGGGAAATTGCGGAAGTGCCGGTTTGAATATGGTGTAGTTTTATGATGAGCGGTTTGAGAACGGTTTGGAAATTTTTACGTTCCATGTTGAACGGTAAAGGCACGTCCTATACTGTTATGGTGGTCCCAAATGATGGCGGGGAGATGAGCAACCACAGTTTTTACAGCAACCAGATCCGTACTTTATTGAATGCTTTGGCTTTGCTGGTGGCGGTTATTGCTTTCAGTGTGGGCGCCATGTATTATGTCATTTATACAGGTTGGGCGGATCGGGACGCCTTGAAAGAGTATTATGCCGCCAAGGAAATGCAGGACAAGCGTATCAGTGATTTGCAGACCATGACGGATAATGTGCAAAAGCAGTTGGCGGATTTGCAGAAGCTGAAGAAGGATGTTCTGAGGGAGATGAAGAAGGCGGGGATGGAGACCCCCAAGCTTTCCGATGAGGACGACAAGAAGAGCGGTCAGGGCGGTCCCATTTTCGGTTTTGGAGATACTATGTCCACCCGCATTGTGGTGCTGGAGGAGCAGAACAGCAATTTGGCTTTCAATATTGAGATAGACCGGCAGGATATCAATAAATTGTATAGAGCCATCCGTCATGACAATTATAAGAAAGAGGTCACTCCTGATATCTGGCCCGTGGATAACGGTTGGATCAGCAGTGATTTCGGCCGCAGGAAGAATCCGGTTACCGGGGAGTGGGGTGATTTCCATCCCGGTTTGGATATTGCCGCTCCTTATGGAGAGCCGGTTTATGCCGGGGCCAGCGGTCGCGTGACCCATGCCGGCTGGTACAGCGGTTACGGCAAATATATTGAGATTGAGCATGATTTCGGTTACAGTACGGCCTACGGCCATTTGAGTACCATTGCCGTGAATGTTAATGCCTATGTGGTGAAGGGTCAGTTTATCGGCAGGGTGGGAAGCACCGGCTTTTCCACAGGACCCCATCTTCATTACGAAGTAATTTTGTGGGGGGAGCAGGTAAATCCCCGCAGATTGATTAAATAGGAAAGGACGAAAGGGCTTCGGAGGAAGCCCTTTTCTGAAATAGAGGAATGCGTTTGCGAAAGAAACCCTGGATAGAAACCGCCATGGCGGAGGTCCGGGGGAAAACCCTGTTTGACAGTGAACTTGACAAGTTTAAGGGCCGTTGGCGTGAGGTGTTCCCCGGCAGGAAGCTGTGCCTGGAGATTGGTTGCGGCAAGGGGAAGTTTGTTATCAATATGGCCCGGCTGCATCCGGAGTGGGGTTTTGTGGCGGTGGAGAGCCAGCATGATATTGCCTTTTATCCGGCACGGGATGCCTTGGCGGCCAAATTGGAGAATGTGAAGGTGGTGCATGCCAATGCGGAGGGGCTTTTGGAGTGGTTCGGTGAAGGTGAGGTTGAACAACTTTATTTGAATTTTTCCGACCCCTGGCCCAAGGCAAGGCACGCCAAGAGGCGGCTGACCCACAGGAAGTTTTTGGCTGTTTATGCCAAACTTTTGGCCAAGGGAGGTACCCTTCGCTTCAAGACGGACAATAAGGATTTGTTTGAGTTTACTTTGGAGGAGATTGAGGCGGTGGGGGCCAAAATTTTGACCCTGACGAGGGATTTGCATCACAGCACCGTTGTAAATGAGGTTCAGACGGAGTATGAGGAAAAATTCTCAGCCCGGGGGAATAAAATTTATTTTGTAGAAATTGCTTTTGTGTGAGGTGTGAAATGAAAAAGATTTTAATCGGTGTGGTTGTTCTGCTGGTTTTGGCGGTGGGTTGGTTCTTTATGTTCTTTACGAAGACGCCATTGTATTCCTTGGGTATGGCGGGCTACGCTTACTATAAGAAAGATTATCCTATGTTTGAAAAATATGTGGATGTGCCCACTGTTGCTGTGAACGGTTATGACGATTTGGCTCCCATTTATCTGAACGAGAAGACAAAGGCCGTCAAGAAGAAGGCGGCTAACGTGGTGTCCAATGCCATCGGTAATATTTTAGGGACGAAGGCCGGTGCCGCAGTGGCCAAGAGTTTGGGGGAAAAGGTTGCCAATGAGGTGGTGGATGGAGCCGTGGCCAGCATTGAGCCGGCGGTGAAGGCCAAACTGGTGGATGGGGTTACCAAGAAGGTAAAGACCTTTTTCACGGAGCTGGACGAGGATAAGGTCAAGGCCGATTCTGTGAAGGAGGAGACCCCCGGCAAGCTGTCCTTGAAGAGTATCTCGGAGGAGAGCAATCTTAACGGTGTGGCAATTATGAAGGCGGTTTTGGGGAACCAAAGAAACGAAGTGCTGCCCGTCAGGTTACGTATGTTGCAGAAGCAGGATAAGGAGTGGAAGGTTATCAAGGTGGAGAATCTGAATGAGGTGATTACCAAGGGACCGGAGTTTATTGAGTAGAATGATTACGCTGGAAAATGTAGAGAAAACTTATTATAGTAAAGCGGGTAATATCGCTGCCCTGAAGCCCACTTCCCTGAGGGTGGAGCAGGGTGAGATTTTTGGTATTATCGGTCTCAGCGGTGCGGGGAAGAGTACCCTGGTCCGTTGTACCAATATGTTGGAACGCCCCACAGGGGGCAGGGTTATGGTGGACGGTCAGGAGATGACCGCCATGACGGAGACGGAGCTTAGGCAGGCCAGGCAGCATATCGGCATGATTTTTCAGCATTTCAATTTGCTGGCCAGCCGTACTGTACGTCAGAATATTGCTTTCCCTTTGGAGATTCAGGGGAAGGACAAGAACTTTATCGATAAGAAAGTTACCGAGATGTTGGAACTGGTACAATTGCAGGACCGGGGGGATTATTATCCCAGTCAGCTCAGCGGCGGACAAAAGCAGAGGGTGGGCATTGCCCGGGCCCTGGCTTCCGACCCCAAGGTTTTGCTTTGTGACGAGGCCACCAGCGCCCTTGATCCCTCAACCACCAAATCCATTTTGGCCCTGTTGAAGGAGATTAACGAGAAACTGAATCTGACCATTGTGATGATTACCCATCAGATGGAAGTGGTGAAGCAGGTTTGTGACAGAGTTGCAGTAATTGAGAATGGGGTGATTGTGGAGCAGGGCAGGATGATAGATGTTTTCATCAATCCCCAGCATCCCACCACCAAGGCCTTCACGGCGGCGGTGACCAATGCGGAACTGCCGGAAATGGTGCAGAAAATGCATCTGACTGTGGCCTATCAGCCCGGTGCCAAACTGATTACCCGGATTTCCTTCATTGGTGACGTGGCTGGGGAGCCCATTATCAGCGGTATGGTGAAAAAGTTTGCGGTGGATGTTTCCATTCTTTACGGCAACATTGACCAGCTCAAGGATACGGCCTACGGCACTTTGATTTTGGAAGTCAGCGGTGAAGGTGAGGCCATTAGGGCGGCTCATGATTATTTGAGCGAACGACAGGTTAAGATGGAGGTGATCGGTTATGAGTCCTGATATGTGGGGATTGCTGATTGACGCCTTTTGGGAAACCATGTACATGGTGGTGGTGAGTACGGCCCTGGCGACCCTGATAGGTTTGCCCCTGGGGGTTGTCCTGACGGTGACCCGTGCCAACCATATTCTGCCCAATATGCCCATCAATAGCGTATTGGGGGCTGTTGTGAATGCGGCCCGTTCCACGCCCTTTATCATTCTTATGGTGGCGATTATTCCTCTGACCCGTTTGATTGTTGGCAGCAGTATCGGCACTACGGCGGCCATTGTGCCCCTGACCATCAGTGCCGCACCTTTCATAGCCAGAATTATTGAAAGCTCCCTTTTGGAGATTGACCCGGGTGTTATTGAGGCGGCTCAGGCCATGGGCGCCAGCCCCAGGCAGATTATTATGAAGGTGCTTCTGCCGGAGGCAATGCACAGCATTGTTTTGGGCATTACCCTGGCCATCATCAGTTTGATCGGTTATTCCGCCATGGCGGGAGCCCTGGGGGGCGGCGGTTTGGGTGATTTGGCCATCCGTTACGGCTATCAGCGTTTCCGTCTGGATATCATGATTATTACGGTGGTGGTACTGATTGTGATGGTACAGGCCATGCAGTCACTGGGTGATTATCTCAGTGCCAAATTGAACAAAAACAAACTATAAGTGAAATTTCCGTTCCGGCATAGCGATGGATTACCGTCGTTATAAATAAATGCTACCGCCTTTTGGCGGAGGATATTATCAAGGAGGATTTTTATGAAAAAATCTTTACTGGCTGCTATGGCTATGGCCATGGGCGTTTCCGCTACTGCCTTTGCGGCCAATCCCTTTAGCGATGTTCCGCAGGGTCATTGGGCCTATGATGCGGTTGCCCAGCTGACAAATGCCGGGGTTGTGGAGGGCTATGGTGCCACCTTTGGCGGGGATAAACTGATGACCCGCTACGAGATGGCCCAGATTGTGGCCAAGGCCATGGCCAAGGGGGCTAATTGTGACAAATTGGCGGCGGAGTTTGCCGATGAATTGGATACCCTGGGCGTAAGGGTCGCCAAGCTGGAAAAACGGATGGACAATGTGAAGATTACCGGCAACATCCGTTTCAGTTACCGTGATACCAGCAGGGGAACCGGTCACGGCAAGGGCTATAACCGTCTCCGTTCCCGGTTCTGGATAAATGGTCAAATCAATGACAACTGGCAATACACCGGCATGTTGGAACAGAACAGGTATATGACTGTAGCCGACAGTTCCAATGACAGCATTAAGTTGATGCGGGCCTGGCTGAACGGCCGTATCGGTGGGGTGAAGGTTGAGGCCGGCCGGTGCTATTTCCTGCAAATGAGCATGATTGATGGTGAAGGCGACGGTTTCAAGGCATCCTATAATTTTAACGGTCTGAATCTGATGGGATGGATTATACGTAATCCTGCTGTGCTCCATCACGCTGCCGGCACTACGGATGATCCGTTGAAGGACAGGGACCGTCTTTATATGGTGAAAGCCGAAAAGAGCTTCGGCAAGTTGGACACCTATTTGGCATATTGGAAATCCGATTGTCAGGTTGGTACGGAAATTGTGGATGTGTGTCTGGCCTATCCCGTAGCCAAGAACCTACGGTTGATGGGTGAATATTTCCATGGCAAGGGAGATATGGAGAACGGAGACAAGAGCGACAGCAACGGTTATGAAATCAAGTTGCAGTATGGTCAGGCCAAGGCAGCTGTGCCCGGTTCCTGGAGCGTACATACGGTTTACAGCAACCGTCCTTTCTCCACCTTGATGAGCCAGTCCACTTTTGCCGGCTACGCCATTGAACCTGAAACTACCAACGGGGCGTCACTGGCCAAGGGTGGTGACGGCTTCAAGGGTTGGGAATTTGGTGCCAACTATACTTTGGCCAGGAACATGGTGGCCGGTTTGAAATACTTTGATTATGAGACCCGTAAGGATTCCGGGCCCCATGCCCGTACTCTTTGGGGCGAGGTTACCATCTCGTTCTAAAAAAATTGTTCAGATTGCTAAAAGCACTCAATAAAGTTGGGTGCTTTTAGTTTGTTTGTGTTATAATAAACTATTATGATTGATAAATTACAAGTGTTGGAAGAAAGATATTTGGATTTGGAACACAGGATTGCGGATCCGGATGTGATTGGGGACCAGGCGGCCTGGCAGAAAGCCATGAAAGCCCATGCTGAGCTGTCGGAGGTGGTGGAGGCCTACCGGCAGTATAAAACCTTGTTGAAGCAGAGGGATGATGCCAAGGAATTATTGGAAGATGCGGATTTTTACGATATGGCCAAAGCGGAACTGAAGGAGCTGGAACC
>JAZLMD010000009.1:0-2307 GCA_045598465.1 Acidaminococcaceae bacterium
GTTGGCATTCATAATGCTTGTAAGTGCACTTATCCATCGTGAAATGGAAAATGCCGTAAAAAATGTTGTGGGCAAGTCTGTTCAAACGTGTCTGCTTGAAGCGAAAATGATAAAAGCAAACAAACGTCGTAATACTTGGACCGTATGTAATTGTCTTCAGAAGAAGAAAGAACTGTTTAAGCTATTAAACACACCTCTGACGATTTAGCGGTATACCTAAAAAATCGAATTGTTGTGGTTAGTGTTAAGCGTTGAGGGCAATGAAATAAGGGGGAGTCAAAATGTTTAGTAATTATTGAAAGCGGCAGAGAAGATTTTTTGCTTTACACGAAGGACTGCTGTGTGTTATACTTCAACTATGAAAAAACTTTATATTTGCGTTACGGTAATTTTACTAATGATTAGCGTGTTCCCGTCAAAGGGCTCCAGCCAACCTTTAGCAGAAAGACCTGTGATTCGTTTTGCAGATGTGGGCTGGGATTCAGTGCGTTTTCATAATGCGCTGGCCGGTCTTGTTGCAGAACGAATTTTTAATTTTGAGGTGAAGGAATTGTCCACCACTTCCGTTGTGGCCCATGAGGCCACCATTAAGGGTGAAGTGGATGTGGAGATGGAGGCCTGGACGGACAACCTCACCACCTATCAGGAAGATGTTCGGCAGGGTAAGCTGATTGAGCTGGGGGTTAATTTTGCTGATAATCAGCAGGGTTTTTATGTGCCCCGTTATGTTATTGAGGGGGACGCTAAGAGGGGCTTGAAGCCGCTGGCACCGGATTTGGTCCATGTGGCGGATTTGGCCAGGTATGCCCATTTGTTTCCGGATAGGGAGGTGCCGGGACGGGCCGCAATTTACGGCGGGATTCCCGGCTGGTCGGTGACGGAAATTATGCGGAAGAAGGTGGCTTATTACGGGTTGGACAGCCGGTTTAATTATGTGGAGCCGGGTACGGATGCGGCTTTGAATGCCACTATCACTTCCGCCATTGACCAGGGGGTGCCGGTGGTGGCCTATTATTGGGAACCCACCTGGCTGATGGGGCAATACGATTTGGTGCTGCTCAAGGATGCGCCCTATGATGCGGCCCTGTATCAGTCCGGGGGCTGTGCCTGCCCATCGGTGCGGGTGACAATCTGTGCCAGCCGCCAGTTTGCCGCCGCCCAGCCGGAGTTTTGCGATTTTTTGCGGAAATACCGCACTTCCTCCGCCCTGACCAGTCAGGCCCTGGCCCATATGCAGACCACTGGTGACGACTACCGGGCTACGGCCCTGTGGTTTGTCCGGACCCATAGGGATGTGGTGGGCAGGTGGCTGACGGAGGAACAGATGGATTTGTTGTTGGGCGAGAATAGGGTTCAAAAGGACTGGTACCGCCGTCTGGCGGATTTTCCTGCCTTCATAACCTTTGATTGGAACGCTTTGGACTCCGTGGTGCGGGAATTTGCTTCACGGCACCAGGGCTTTTTGGGGATTATCAGCGGTTTTCTGGTGTTCCTGGTAATGGGGATAGAAAGGGTTTTGAATTTCATCCCCTGGTTTGTCCTGTTGTTTTTGGTTTTCGCCTTTGCCTATCGTGTTCAGAAAAGTTGGCGGAGGGGGCTGGCTTATGCCGGGCTTTTGCTCTGCGTGGGGTGTTTGGGACATTGGCAGCTGATGAATACCACCTTGGCCATTGTGCTGGCCAGCGTTATGCTTTCCCTGCTGGTGGGGCTGCCCCTGGGGGTGTTGCTCTCCGCATCCGACAGGGCGGACAAAATGCTCCGCCCCGTGCTGGACGCCATGCAGACCATGCCCGTCTTTGTATATCTGATACCTGCCCTGCTTTTCTTTGGCATGGGCTATGCCCCGGCGGTAATCGCCACGGTGATTTATGCGGTTGTTCCGGTCATCCGTATGACCAGTTTGGGCATCCGTCAGGTGGATAGGGAAGTGGTGGAGGCGGCCCGTGCCTTCGGTTCCACTTGGTTGCAAACTCTGGTGAAGGTGCAAATTCCCCAGGCCCTGCCCACGATTATGGCGGGGATAAACCAGACCCTGATGATGGCCATGTCCATGGTGGTGACCTGCTCCATGATTGGTGCCAGGGGGCTGGGCCATGAGGTGCTGGTGGCGGTGCAAAGGATGGAGGTTGGCCGGGGGCTGGCGGCAGGGTTCTGTGTGGTGGTGCTGGCCGTACTTTTGGACAGAATGACCCAAAGTTATCATATGAAGCCAAAGGCGGTGAAGGACCATGAGTGAACGAATCTTTTTGTTGGAACATGTGAGCAAACTCTATGGCGGCGACCAGGAACAGGCGGCGGAACTGCTGC
>JAZLMD010000010.1:0-5631 GCA_045598465.1 Acidaminococcaceae bacterium
GATTGACCTGTTGTCTTCCTAAGACCGCTTGGCCTCCGACTTCCCTATGCCCTCCGTCGTCAGGCCCTGGGCGTAATTAACATCATTATTGATGCGGGGTATCATTTTAGCATGCAGAAGACCCTGGCGACCATGTGTCAGTTGCTGAATTTGCCCAATGCCGATAAGACCGGGGAACTGATTGGTCAGATCGGGGAATTTATCAGGCAGCGGTTGAAGAATATGCTTATTGATCAGGGTATCCGTTACGATGTGGTGGATGCGGTTCTTGCTAATGCTAAAAACGATGATGTGGCGGATTTGTGCAAGCGGGCCTCCGCTTTGAATGAGTTCGTCAGCAAGCCGGAGGCGGCGGAGCTGGTTCAGGCCGCCACCCGTGTCAATAATCTTTGCAAGAAGGCGGAAGGTGAAACTGCCATCAATACTAACCTTTTCAAAAAGGATGCGGAGAAGTCCCTGCATAAGGCGGTTTTGGCTATCAATAAGGAAATCCTGCCCTTGGCGGTTGCCTATGACTATGCCGGTGTTTTGGCTGCCGCCAGCAAATTGGTGGGAGGGATTAACAAGTTCTTTGAAGATGTAATGGTTATGGATGAGGATGTGAACGTGAAGAACAACCGTCTGTCCCTGCTCCTGGCAGTGCAGGATATTACCAACGGGGTGGGGGATTTGAGCTGTATAGTATGACGTGTAACATATGCTTATTTGGAAATGTATACATTATGAGGTAGTTGTTTAATTCAATAAAGTTTGCTATAATAGGGGCATAGGAATTATGTCCCTATTAGTTTTTGTGAAAGTTGAGGTGTTGAACATGTCCAAGAAACTCCAACAATTGCTGCTCATTTTCGTAATTGGTGCAGTAATTTGGTTCATTCCTGCTCCAGCAGGAGTCAAACCCGAGGCATGGCATCTGTTTGCTATCTTCGTGGCAACCATCGTTGGTTTCATCATGCATCCGCTGCCAATCGGTGCTATTGCCCTGATTGCGGCTGCCTTGTCCGGCTTCCTGAAGGTTTTAAAACCTGCTGATGCCTTGAAAGGTTATGGTGATGCAACCATTTGGCTGATTGTATCAGCTTATCTCTTTGCCCTGGGATTCGTCAAGACGGGTTTGGGCAAGCGTATCGCCTATAACATTATGGCGGCTATCGGTGACAGCTCTTTGAAGTTGGGCTATGCAATGGCCCTTTCCGATTTGGTTGTATCCCCTGCCACCCCGTCCAATACTGCCCGTGCCGGCGGCATCCTGTTCCCCATTGTTAAGTCCTTGGCAGTGGCATTCAAATCCGAGCCCGGCGACACGGCCCGGAAGATTGGTTCCTACCTGATGAAGAGCACTTTCCAAGTGAACTGCATCACCAGCTCCATGTTTATTACCGCAGTTGCCCCCAACGCTTTGGCAGTATCCCTGGCGGCAAAGGCAACCGGCATGGAAATCAGCTGGGCACAATGGGCTGTGGCCTGCATCGTTCCCGGTCTGATTTGCGTACTCATGGCTCCTTACATTGTTTACAAACTTTATCCGCCTGAGATTAAACACACTCCTGAGGCCAAAGATATTGCCAACAAGGAATTGAAGGCAATGGGCCCCATGAACAAGGGCGAGAAGATTGTTCTCTTCGTATTCATTATGGCATTGCTCCTTTGGGCAACCGCTAAGTTCACCGGCTTGAACGCTACCATGATTGCAATGGTGGGCGTAGGCATTATGTTGGTTGGCGGCGCCATCGAGTGGGAAGATGTTATTACTCAAAAGGGTGCATGGGATACCCTGGTATGGATGGGTACCCTGATGGCATTGGCTTCCGGCCTGAATAAGCTGGGCCTGATCAAGTGGTTTGCCAATATGGTTGCAGGGGCGCTCTCCGGCTACAGCTGGATGGCGGCATTGGGCATTCTCATTGTTATCTATATGTGGTCCCACTATGCTTTTGCATCCCTTTCTGCACACGTAGCAGCAATGTTCCAGGCCTTCGTAGCAGTGGCAGTTGGTGCCGGTGCACCTCCTTTCCTGGCTATCATGAGCTTGGCTTGCCTCACCGGTTTGCAGGGCGGTATTACCCATTATGCAACCGGCCCGGCTCCTATTTACTTTGGTGCCGGCTACGTAAGTCAAAATGATTGGTGGAAGATTGGTTTTATTCTTTCCGTAGTTAACGTTGCCGTATTTATTTTCATCGGCGGCGCATGGTGGAAAGTTCTTGGTTATTGGTAAATAATAGGAGGATAATAATATGAAATCTAAAGCTTTGTTGGCTGCTCTTTGCATTGCCGGCACCGTTATTAGCGGCATGACTGTAGAAGCGGCAACCAAATTTGTGAATATCGGTACCGGCGGTACTGCCGGCACTTATTACCCCTTGGGCGGCGCAATGGCTGACATTCTTAACAAGAATGTTCCCGAATGCAACGCTTCCGCCCAATCCACGGGCGCATCTGTAGCCAATGTTAACCTTTTGGTTCAGGGTAAAGTGGATGTGGCCTTCATTCAAAATGATATTGCCTACTATGCGGCTAATGGCACGGAAATGTTCGCAGGCAAGAAGGTTGACGGACTCCGTGGTATCTGCACCATTTATCCTGAAGTTGTGCAGGTGTTCACCGTTAAAGGCACCGGCATCAAAACCGTTGCTGATTTCAAAGGTAAGGCCATTGCGGTTGGTGCTGCAGGCAGCGGCACGGAAGCCAATGCCCGTCAGATTATGGCGGCTCACGGCGTAAGCTATAAGGATTGCAAAGTACGCTATCTTTCCTTCGCCGAAGCATCCAGTGCTTTGAAGGACGGCAACATTGATGCGGCCTTCATTACTGCCGGCTATCCCACAGCAGCTGTTCAGGATTTGGCTACTACCAAGGAAATTGAAATGATTCCTGTGGCTGATGATGTGGCGGAAAAATTGATGAAGGAATATCCCTTCTATACCAAAGTTGTTATTCCTGCAGGCACTTACAACAAACAAACCGTGGCTATTCCTGCCATGAGCGTAAAGTGCATGTTGGCAACCACGGATAGGGTGGATGACAATTTGCTTTACGAAATGACAAAGGCATTGTACGGCAATATTGACAGAATGAAAGCGGCTCACAGTGCGGCCAACGCCATCAGCTTGGCCAGTGCCAAAGAAGGCATGTCCATTCCTATGGCGGCCGGTGCAGCGAAATTCTTGAAATAATAAGGGAATGCTCAACAAGTGGAGGGGGACGGCGCAAGCCGTCCCCTTTTTTAATCATCACAAATTATTTTTGTTAGTTTTTGCAGTAGGTGTTGTTTCAGTTGCTTTCTGGCTCAGTGCTTTGGTGCTGGTGGTGGCCGACAACCGAAGGGAAAAGGTATTTAGTTACGGTTGCGGAGTTGGGGACTGTTTTCAGTTGTGCCTGACCCATTCCGTAGAAAAATCTCCTTGGGAGGACAATTTTCTTGTCCGTGGGGCCGGGGACTTGCTTCTGACAACTTCTAAATTTGAATCCCTGGGGTGGGGTTACCCTTACTCCGAGGCGGATGGTAAATTTAGTATTGATAAAGACAATAAATTTATAATGACATTGAACAGAAAATTTGCTAAAATAAACACATGTGTTGCTATTCAGGCCATGCCCAAAATTATCTATAACAATATTCAACTTGATTTGTGCAGGGAGTTTGGGGACGGGGCCTTAATAGAAATTGCCGTTATGCCCAGGTATCAATTTTACAGTGATACAATATTCAACAATAGGAGGTGAATTTCCATGAGTGAAACCAAGCACCAGGAATTATCTGCTGAAGAAGTCATGCAGAAATTTGACAAGGAGAGTAACACCCGTCAGACATCCAAATTCTGGGAATATCTGATTAACGGGGTCTGTATCCTTTTCGCCGTCTTTCAACTGTATACCTCCGCCTTTGGCATTTTGGATGCCCATTTGCAGAGGGCGGTACATTTGGCCTTTGGCGTATTCTTGATTTTCCTTCTCTATCCGGGCAGGAAGGCCTGGAAGGGCCAGATGCATTTTTTGGATGTGGCCTTCGCTCTGGTGGGGGCTGCCTGTGCCCTGTACATTGTAGTATTCTATGATGATTTGGTACTGAGGGCGGGAATGAATACTACCACTGATTTTGTGGTGGGCATGATCGGCACGGTACTTGTGTTGGAGGCGGCCCGTCGGGTGGTGGGCTGGCCCATGATTATTGTGGCACTGTTTTTCCTGGCCTATGCCTTTATGGGACCTTATGTGCCCGGCATACTGGCCCACAGGGGAGTGGATATGCATGAGATGTTTGACCATCTCTTCTTCACTACGGAGGGCATCTTCGGGGTGCCTATGGGTGTGTCTTCCACTTTCATCTATCTGTTCATTCTTTTTGGAGCGTATTTGGAATCCACCGGTTTGGGCAAATTCTTTATTGATATAGCCAATGCCATTGCAGGCTGGGCCGCAGGCGGTCCTGCCAAAGTGGCGGTGTTGAGCAGCGGCCTGATGGGAACCGTCAGCGGCAGCAGCGTGGGTAATGTGGCGGGCACAGGTGCCTTTACCATTCCCATGATGAAAAAATTGGGTTACAAACCATCCTTCGCCGGGGCGGTGGAGGCCTCCGCTTCCACAGGCGGCCAGTTGATGCCCCCGGTTATGGGTGCGGCGGCGTTCCTAATGGCGGAATTCGTAGGCATTCCTTATTTTGATGTGGTGAAGGCGGCGGTTATTCCTGCCCTGCTTTACTACGTGGGGGTTTGGATTGGCGTACACTATGAAGCCAAAAAATACGGCCTCAAGGGTGTGCCCCGGGACCAGTTGCCCAGTGCCTATGTACTTTTCAAAGAAAAGGGACATTTGGCTATTCCCTTGGTCTCCATTGTTTATCTTTTGGTCAGCGGCTATACTCCCATGCGGGCGGCACTGGTTGCCATCATTTTGACCATTGTTTGCGCTTGCATGAGGAAGAATACCCGTATTACGCCCCGTCAGGTGGTTGATGGCCTGGTTGCGGGTTCCAAAGGTGTGCTGGGTGTACTCATTGCCTGTGCCACCGCCGGCATCATCATCGGTGTTATCACCAAGACCGGTGTGGGACTGAAAATTGCTTCAGCACTCCTGACGATGGCGGGGGGGCATCTGCTTTTGGCATTGTTCTTCACCATGGTTACATCGCTAATTCTTGGCATGGGTGTACCTACTACGGCTAATTATGTTATAACCTCCACCATTGCGGCTCCGGCTCTGATGCAAATAGGGGTGCCGGTTCTGGCGGCCCATATGTTTGCCTTCTACTTTGGCATTGTGGCGGATGTAACGCCTCCTGTGGCTTTGGCGGCCTATGCCGGAGCGGGCATAGCGGGAGCCAACCCCATGCAGACGGGGGTCACTGCAGCCCGTTTGTCCATCGCCGCATTCATCGTCCCCTATATTTTTGTTCTGGCTCCGGAACTGCTGATGATTAATGCCAGCGTCTTCACGGTGATAGTCAGCACCATTACCGCCATTGTAGGCATGTGGGGTGTTTCTGTGGCTCTCACGGGCTTCTGCACCAGAAATCTGAACATTATCCAAAGATTGCTCTTCTGTGGCGGCGGCATCTGCATGATTGTCCCTGGCATGATTACGGATACCTTGGGCATTGTCTGCTTGGCTGCGGCCTATTTGTGGCAAAGG
>JAZLMD010000011.1:0-5748 GCA_045598465.1 Acidaminococcaceae bacterium
CAATTTTGTAGGGCACCTTCACCCCGTTCACCCGCTCAAAGGCGGAAACCATATCCAGCACACTGTAACCCCGTCCCGTACCCAAATTTACGGCCTGTGCCCCGGTCGTACGGTAAAGGTAACTGAGGGCCGCCACATGCCCCTGGGCCAGGTCCACCACATGGATGTAGTCACGTACCCCCGTACCGTCCGGAGTATCATAATCATTGCCGAAGACACTCAAATGCCCGTAGGTGCTGTTTGATGTGTCAGTGTCAAAATTTGCCTTGGCCACCCGACAAATGAAGGGCATAAGATTATTGGGGATACCATTGGGGTTCTCCCCGATAAGTCCGCTGGGGTGGGCCCCCACAGGATTGAAATAACGCAAAAGGGCAATACTCCACTCCTTGTCCGCCGCCGCCACATCCATCAGCATCCGCTCAATCATATATTTTGTCCATCCGTAGGGATTGGTACAGTTGCCGGTCCTGGATGTTTCCGTTAGGGGCACGTTGTTGTCACCGCTGTAAACCGTGGCGCTGCTGCTGAAGATGAGCTTCTTCACCCCGTGGTCCCGCATACACTGGGTCAATACGAGGGAACTGCCGATATTATTGTCATAATATTCCAAGGGTTTCGCCACGGATTCCCCCACGGCCTTCAAACCGGCCAAATGGATAATCGCATCAATCTCATGTTCCCGGAAAACCCGATCCAAAAAAAAGCCGTCCCGGCAATCCCCGTAATAGAAAGTGATTTTATCATCAAAACCACCCTCCTTATCCGTGGTGGCAAGGGCAGCCGCCTTAATTTTGTCATTAACGGAAACATCGGAGTTGGAGTAGTTGTCCGCAACAACCACCTCAAATCCTCCCAATAAAAGCTCCACAGCAATATGGGAACCGATGAAACCGGCCCCCCCGGTCAAAAGTACTTTCATTTGCGTCCTCCTTCCCCGTAAGGCAAAACCTCCGCCCCGGCTTCCTCCTGCCAATTGGCCTTTTTCCAAATGTTCCGGCCGCTGACGGAATACCATTGCTCCGGCTGGTACCGGGTGCCTAGATTATATTTTATTTCATATTTATTAGATTCCATAATATATTGCTTGGGATTGAACTTCGCCGCCACAGTCAGGGGTTGGCCCGTAAAGGGATTAACGGGATTGGCAATAATCCCCTGTACCGTCATGAAGGGCACATCCGCATTGGACACAAATTCATTTTTGCTGACAAAGCCCCTGCCCCCAAAATCCTTCACCAATAGCAACGGAAAATAACTGGTGCCGTCCAGCACCGTCCTTAGCGGCTCAATTTGTCCGCCGCCCCGGCCATGGTCCGCAGTAATAATTATCCTGGTGTTGTCATACACCCCCTGCTCCTTCATATAGTCAAGCCACCTGCCCACCTGAAGGAGGGCCGCCATATTCACATGATAATTACCCACCCCATAGGGGTTGGTCATAACCAGTTTCACCCCCTCCGCCCGATAGCAGTCCGCCTCCGGGCTGAAATATTTTCTGTTATCCACCTTGTCAACGGGAATGTAGTCCGGCATTCGCAACAGAGCGGAGTCATGGGTTATATCGTTGGTAAAGGCCAAAAAGGTGTTACCCTCCTCCACAATTTTGGTCCGCTTCACCAACTCTTCCAGGGCCTTGTAGTTGGGCAGACAGTCCGGGGAAATTCCGCTGGCTTCGGTGGCGGAATAAATAATCTGGTCCCGGGTCTTTTCAAACCTGGTATAAGTGCCGGCGGCATAGAAATTGTTTTGAATCAGGGAAGGAATAACCTTCATAAAACTGTAACAATAAAAATTGCGTTTGTTCTTGATGACGATTTCCCGCAGGTCCTCCTCAGGAATAACCTGGGCCTCCGGCTTGTTAAAACTCTCAATCCTGACCCGGGGCAGTTTTTCCTTGAACGGGGTGTAATCGGGAATCCATTGGTAATTCACCAAGGGCAGATTGGCCACAGTGACCCTGTATCCCGCCTTATCAAACAAGGTCGGCATCAGCATCATGGCTTCGTTATGCTTCTCCCTCAACAGCTTTTCCTGCCGGAGTTGCATGGCCTCGGGGGTATATTCATAGCCCCCAAAAAGGGCCGGGGAAGCATACAGAGTATGTCCTGAAAAGGACATAATGTTGTTATAGTAAGTGAAACCATCATAGGTGGCTTTAAGTTCCGGCTTCTCCTGCATAATAGAGGGAATATAGCCGCCCATGGCCCCGTCCAACATCAGCACAATAACATTTTTGCCCTGCCTGCTGAGAAGGATTTTGCCCCGGTCCGGGTGGGAAATCCCTGCAGTTTTATCCCCCCTGTCAACGGTGGCAAGCCGTTGGGAAATATCCCAAATGTTCCAGCCGGACATGGCCAGCATGGCCACACAACCGATGACCAAAACATCCACAGCATAATGGCGGTAACGTTTCCACAACCAGTGCATCACAAAGCAAATGGCAATAACGGCGATAATATTCACAATCTTGGTGGCATGGGTAATTTGCAATCCGTTGGAAACCACCAGCTTGTTGGTAAGGATGCTGCTGTTCTTGCCCCACACCAAATAAGTGACAATACCGCAGGCGCTGAAGGACCAAAGGAAATGCTCAAATTTAAGTTTCCCCTTCTCCCCCGCCAGCCAGTGAAACACCCCCAGCCACAGCACGAAGGAACCTGTTGCCAGGGCAAAAGACGCCACCAGATACCAAAGGGGATTATCCATATGTCCAAAAACAATAAACTCATGGGGGGAGGCACTAAGTACGGAAGAGGGTATCAGCAGGCCGGTAAGCAGGGCCATAAAACCCGCCCCTGCCAAAAACAAAGCATTGTGATTGGCCCCCGGCACCGCTTCCTGCCCGGAGGGTTGCTTCGGCTTAAAGCGGGTATACTTGTATACAATGGTCTTCACCAAATTGAAAAGATTATTGAGTGTCCAATAAATGACCAAACCCGCAGGGGAATCATACAAAAACACCAAAAAGAAAAACGCCAGACCGTAAAGCTGCAAATTGGTACGCAAACTCAAATCCTTGGCAAAAAGGAAGGTGGCCAAAAGGTTAACCACCGTCATCAGGATGGGCAAAACATTAACCGTCAGGCCGGCAACGGCCAAAAGACCGTCCGCCGCCCCCAAATCCCGAATGGGCCCGAAGGTGGCACCCTGCAACAGGGACAAATGGCTCAAGAACTGATAGGCCGCCACAAAAAAGGGAATCTCCAAAAACAGGGAAACGGAGCCCTTCAGGGCATCCAGGGGACTGTAACCGTTCTGACGGTAATAGGTCTGCAGCATCATAAGCTGCTCATCCCCCTTGAAAGTCCTCTTGATATGCTCCACCCCCCGGCGCAGTTTCTCCTCTATCAGCCGTTGCTTTTCCTGCATAGCATCAGCCCGGTTGTAAAGGGGCAACACCAAAAGATTCACCGTAATGCTCAGGGCCACAATGGCCAGCCCCGGATCACGGGTGAGTTTATAGCCGATAATATAGTAAATTTCCTCAAAAATCAGCTGTAAGGGCATAAAAATCAGCTGATACAAAATTTCAGAAAATGACATACAACTCCTCTTACCTCATCCTTCCGCCTTTATACAAGGCCTGCAAATAGTCGGCCACACGCCCTGCCCCCTCACCCTGATGGCACCAGGTTTCCCCCCGGGCACGGTTACGGCCTTCAGCATACTTGTTATCGCTAAGGCAACGGTCAATTAATTCTTTGATACGGGGCAAATTATCCCCGTCCAACTTCTCACCCAAACTGGGAAGAATACTGAACTCCCAAAGCTCCTCCTCCAGCCACCAGGCATCATAAGGCCCCTTATCAAACTCCGTATCCGTATAAATCACCGGTTTATCAAAAATCAGAGCATAATCAAAAAGCACACCGCTGAAATCACTGACCAAAATATCCGCCCGGCTCAACACGTCAAAATTGTCCCGGTCCCGGTTCCACTCCACCCGGTCGGAGGCCGGATATTTGCCCTGCAAACGGTCCAACAAATCCTTTTCCGAAGCAAAGGACTGAGGATGGGGACGGATAATCAAACGGTAGCCGGTATTCAAAAGCGCATCAATAATCTTCTCCCCATACCTGCTCAAAAGTCCGCTTTTGCCCCAAGAAGGAGCCAACAGAACAAGGGGGGCGGCATTTGAGCTGTCAGAATTCAAACCCTCCGAAGTTTTCCTGTTCCGCTCGTCCCGGCGTTTCTTCATCTCATCCATATAAGGCAACCCCACAAGCTGCAAGTCCTTGGCAGGAAGATTGCGGAGTTTCTCCAAAGCCCGAACCTGACCCACCTGATATTCCCCCGACAAAAGAACGGCATCATAATAATCAATACCGAACATATGGTAAAGGGTAATATCACTGGGGGCATGGGGAATATGTACATAAAAATCCACCTCCGGCGAACGTTTCCACTGGAACACATCCAACCCCGGAGTGGTGGAAAGAACAATTACCGCATTAACAAAATTCAACCTGGCAAAGGCCCGGTTACCGCTGCCAATGAACTCCGCCACAAAACCCTCATAATCCGCCTGTAGCGCCCCATCGTCCTCACTCATGGTAAAATAACGTACAGGAAAACTGCGGGCTGCCAACTCCCTACAAATGGGCTCAAAAATTTGCCAGTAACGCTTGTCATCCGCAAAAATAACCAAAGGCACCCGCTCCCCATGTTCGGCCTCACCTCCGCCGCCAAAAAGGAACTTCGCCTTGACGAACCAGGAACGGAACAAATAACGGAAAACACCCAAAAGCCCTATCAAAATGGTAAAAAGCATACTGCCGGTGCCAGGATCAATATAAAGGGGCACTGGCCCCAAATTCACCAAACCGTGAAACGCTACACAGGGCCAAAGCCCCCAACGCAAATAAACCCCGCCCAACGCCAGACCGGCCGCCCAAGCCAGAGCGACCTGCAACAAAACAAAGCCCGGCTCCGCCCCGGAAAACAAATTCAAAAAATGAAGAAGGGCAAAAACGGCACTGACCACCACAAGGGCGGCAAAAGGAGATTTTAACTTACGAACAAAAGCCGGCAGCAGAAAACCGCGAAAAAAGATTTCCTCCGCTGCGGCAGCGAACAACGAGTACATAATTACATATTATATATACAAACCTCATCATTATCAAGAACAAGACACAAAAAAACTTCCACAATTTGGACAAACCAAATCACTGCCAATCGCTCCAGGGTTCAGGGTTGAGCCAACAGCCAACAGGGTAGAGGATTGAGGGTTGAGGGTTCAGCCATCAGGGTAGAGGGCATGTAAATAATTCGCAATGCGGAATTCGTAATGCGGAATTATGGTAAGATGTTCCTATGATTAAAACAAAAAGTCCGCAGAGTGCTAACTTTTTCCCTCCCAGGCGTGGGAGGGGTGGATTGCCCTTGCGTCCCCCGAAAGGGGGAAGAGGGCCACGAAGTGGCGAAGGGGGTCGGAACACAGAAAAGCAAGACGGGGAGGGTCGCTCTCTTCCGACAAGAAGTAGAAAACTGAAAATCTTTGCTAATAGAAGCTATAATCACAGGAACGTATTTCCTATAACTTATAACTTATAACTTCTAACTCGCAGTGAGCGACCCCACCACCGGCCACCTGTCAAACTTATCGCCGGTCCCCCGCCTCACGCCTGGGGCGGAAAAAGTTCGCACTCTGCTGACTATTTTTCCCTCCCAGGCGTGGGAGGGGTGGATTGCCCATAGGAACATAGGAAGGCAAGACGGGGAGGGTCGCTCTCTTCCGACAAGAAG
>JAZLMD010000012.1:0-2783 GCA_045598465.1 Acidaminococcaceae bacterium
GGCCTTATGTTCCAAACTGGGTTTCAACTGCAAAGGATTCAAACAATCATAATCAATGGCATAACCCGCCCGCATCATTTTGCAATGCTCCAAACCGGGAATGGTCTGCAAAAACTCCAGCTGCACATCCGCCGGCAAAGAGGAACTCATCCCCTGGATATACATCTCCGTAGTGTTCCGCCCCTCCGGCTCAATGAAGAGCTGGTGCCGTTCCTTATCCGCAAAGCGTACTATCTTCGCTTCTATACTGGGGCAATAACGGGGGCCCACACCCTCAATCAAACCGTTAAACATGCCGGACAAATGCAAATTCTTCTTGATAATCTCGTGAGTCCGGGCGTTGGTATAACTCAAATAACAAGGCACCTGGTCCCGGCTCTGCACCCGGTTCATAAAACTGAAATTCCGCAAAACTTCGTCACCGTACTGGGGCTCCGTCTTGCTGAAATCAATACTCCGCTTATCAATCCGGGCCGGGGTGCCGGTCTTAAACCGCATCAGCTCCACCCCATGTTCCAATAAGCTAAAACTGAGCTTGTTGGCCGCCCGCAAACCGTTTGGCCCGCTCTCATAATTCACGTTGCCGTAAACAATCCGGCCCCTAAGATAAGTGCCGGTACAAAGAATAACGCAGGGGGCTTCAAAAACCTCGCCGGTCTCCGCCTCCACGCCTTCCACCAGACCGTTCTTCACCAGAACCTTATCTATCATCAGTTGCTTCAAATCAAGATTATCCTGACGCTCAATCACGGACTTCATAATGTGATGATAGAGCGGCTTGTCCTCCTGCCCCCGTAGGGCCTGTACCGCATAACCCTTCCCCATGTTCAGCATCCGCATTTGCAAACAGGCCTCATCCGCACTCAGGGCCATCTGACCCCCCAAAGCATCAATCTCCCGTACCAAATGCCCCTTGGCCGGACCGCCGATACTGGGATTGCAGGGCATCAACGCCAAATTATCCAAACTCAAAGTGGCCAACATGGTCCTGCAACCCAAACGGGCTGCGGCCAGAGCCGCCTCACAACCGGCATGACCGGCGCCTATAACAATTATGTCATATTTTAATATCTTCATTTCCCCACGCAAAACTTTGCAAAAATCTTATTGATAATCTCATCCGTTACCTGTTCGCCGGTAATTTCACCCAAATTGCCAATAGCATTCTGCAAATCAATAATCACACAGTCATAGGGCATTTTGTTGTCAATGGTTTCAAGTGCATTTTGCAATGCTGCCACGGCTTTTTGCAACAAATCTAAATGCCGCACATTTTGGACAAAAACCCCGCTATCACCATGAGTACCGCTATAAGCATATTTTTGCATAGCGGTTTTTAATTCATCCAACCCGTCCTTTGTCTTACTGCTGATATTGAATAATGGAAAACCCTCTAATTCATCCTTCTCAATTTGCAAAGGCAAATCATTTTTGTTAAGAACAAGCAAAGTATTTTCAGGGTTTAGAAGTTTTAATAAATCCCGGTCCTCCCCCGTCAAAGCCATACTGCCGTCCATAACACACAATACTAATTGTGCGTTTCCCAAAGTGGAACGGCTCCGCTCCACACCGATTTTTTCCACATAGTTATCCGTATCATGTATGCCGGCAGTATCGGACAAAATCACAGGTACACCGTTCAGTAAAATCTGTTCTTCAATTACATCCCGTGTGGTGCCGGCATAGGCAGAAACAATGGCACGCTCCTCTTCCAAAAGAGCATTCAGTAAACTGGATTTGCCAACATTAGGGCGACCAACAATGGCTACCCGCAACCCTTCCCGAAGGATTTTTCCTGTATGCCCCGTAGCCAGCAACTGCTCCAGACCGGCTTTAGTTTCTTTAATATTTTTTTGAGTGTCAGAATAGGTTACATCCTCAATATCGTCTTCGGGATAATCAATTTTGGCTTCCAAATTGACAATGGTGTCCACTAAATTGCCACGCAATTTTTTTATTTTGGCACTCAGTTCCCCCTGCTGGGTACGCAATGCCATTTGTAATGCCGCCTCACTTTTGGCACGGATAATATCCATCACCGCTTCCGCCTGGGTCAGGTCAATCCTTCCGTTCAAAAAGGCCCGCTTGGTGAACTCCCCCGGCTCCGCCATCCTGGCCCCATTGGCCAAACACAAGGCCAACACCTTTTGCAAGGCCGCCACACCGCCGTGGCATTGAATTTCCACCACATCTTCCGCAGTATAGGAACGGGGTGCGGCCATATACACCGCCAGCACCTCATCCACCGTCTCGGTGCCGTCAACCACATGATTATACTCCATCTTCCGATGTTCGCCCTTCAGGGGCTTTTCCATAATTCTGTTGGCCACGGCCAATGCCTGCTGACCGCTGAGCCGCACAATACCCACCGCCCCTTCACCCAGGGCAGTTGTAATCGCCACTATTGTATTGTCAGAAACCCGTATCTTCATAATTGATTAAACCATTTTTCTTATACGATTTATCGAAATTTTATAACATTATAACACAAAATCCTCACCAGTACCCTAAAACAATAAAGTTTGTTACCAAAATCACCCCTATGTAAAAATTAGTGGTATAATGAAATAAAATTTCTGCATGAGAGGGAAAAATATGATTATACTCTTAGCACTGTGTGCCTTAGTTTTAGGATTTCTGTTCTACGGTAGTTTTGTAGAAAAAGTTTTTCAACCGGACAATCGCCCCACCCCGGCCTATGCCGTTGGTGACGGTGTGGATTTTGTCCCCCTGCCCCTTTGGAAAACCTTCTTAATCCAGCTTCTGAATATTGCCGGGCTGGG
>JAZLMD010000013.1:0-2973 GCA_045598465.1 Acidaminococcaceae bacterium
TTTTCGCCTATATGGGTTATGGGGATTGGTTCGAGACCATCGGCATTTTGCTGGCCATTTTGCTGGCCACTGTGGTTTCCACCTTTTCCGAATACTCCAACGAAACCGCTTTCCAAAAATTGCAGGAGGAGGCCAGCCGCATCTTCTGCCGGGTGTGGCGGGAGGGCCGGCCCGTTGAAGTGCGGATTGATGATATTGTGCTGGGAGATGCGGTTATTTTGCAGGCCGGGGACAAGGTGCCGGTGGACGGGGTGCTGCTGGAGGGGGACATCCGTTTGGACCAAAGCGCTTTGAACGGCGAAAGCGATGAGGCACAAAAACTGGTGGCTCCGGAGGGTTTTGCCTGGGAAGGGGAAACGGATTTTTTGAACGAATACCGGCTTTACCGGGGCAGTGTGGTGGTCAGCGGCACCGGGGTGATGGAAGCCCGTGCCATTGGTGACACCAGTGTTTACGGCCAGCTTACCAAGGAGCTGCAAATTGCGGAGCGTCCCAGTCCTTTGAAAGTGAAGTTGGAACATTTGGCCCAGCAGATTGCCAAGTTCGGATATTCTGCCGGCGTGCTGATTGCCCTGGCGGTGATGGTAAAAAAATATTTGGCCACAGCCAATTATTTTGCCCAACCGGTGCAGGTCATCGGCGGGGATATTGTAAATGCCATTATCGTGGGTGTGGTTATCATCGTAATGTCGGTGCCGGAAGGGTTGCCCCTGATGATTGCCATTGTCAGTAGTTTGAATATGAAAAAGATGCTGCGGGACCATGTGCTGGTGCGGAAACTGGTGGGCATCGAAACCGCCGGTTCCCTGAATCTGCTTTTTACGGATAAAACCGGCACCATCACCAAGGGGCATTTGGAAGTGGTCAGCTTCCTCACCGGCGACAGGCAGGAATTTTCCTCTTTTGCAACCTTGCCGGCGGTAATCAAGCAATATGCTTATGAAAATATTGTGGTCAATACCAGTGCCACCGTTACGGACACCGCCATTTTGGGCGGCAATATGACGGAAAAGGCCCTGAGCGACTATATCGGCAGTTACCGTGTTGCCGCTCCCCGCAGATTGCAGTTCCTGCCCTTCAATTCCGCTGACAAATTCAGTTTGGCGGTTACGGACGGGGCAGAGCCCTTGCTGGTGAAGGGGGCTCCGGAAAAACTCTTGCTCAGTGTAAGCCATTATTGGGATGGGGAAGGCCGGCGGCAGGAAATGACGGACGCCATGAAACGGGATTTGGATTACAGCATGGTGGAGATGGCCCGCAGGGCCATGAGAATGCTGGCCCTTTGCAGTTGCGATTGCACCGACACCAAATTACCTGACAGCGGTCTGACTTTGGTGGGTATTCTTTGTATCCGTGACGAGGTGCGGCCGGAGGCGGTGGAAGCCATTGCCGCCGTACAGGGGGCCGGGGTACAGGTGGTGATGATTACCGGGGACAGGAAGGAAACCGCCGCCGCCATTGCCAAGGATTCCGGATTGTTGCAACACCCTGAAGAATTGGTGTGGACCAGCACGGAATTGGCGGGCTACAGCGATGAAGAAGTGAAACTCATGTTGCCCAACCTTAGGGTGGTGGCCAGGGCTTTGCCTATGGACAAGAGCCGTCTGGTGCGTATTGCCCAGGAAATGAATCTGGTGGTGGGCATGACCGGTGACGGGGTGAATGACAGTCCGGCTCTGAAAAAAGCGGATGTGGGTTTTGCCATGGGCTCCGGCACGGACGTGGCCAAAGAGGCGGGGGACATTGTTATCATGGACGACAATTTCCTCAGTATCAAACAGGCCATCCTCTATGGCAGAACCATTTATAACTCCATTTGCAAATTTGTCACCTTCCAACTGTCCATCAATTTTGGAGCGGTGATGGTGAATATCATTGCCCCCTTCCTGAATATTGATACCCCCCTCACCATTATTCAAATCCTGTGGATAAACCTGGTGATGGATACTTTGGCGGCCATCGCCTTTGGCGGGGAACCGGCCTTGGAAAAATACCTGGCGGAAGCCCCCAAGAAACGTACCGCCCCCATTGTCAGCGGCAGGATGCTGAAACATATCGCCTTGGCCGGCCTTTTTATGCTGGCCCTGTTCGGTTACTTTATTCCTGCGGCAAGGCACGCCTACTTCTATAACGGCATTTTCTTCACCGCTTTCATCTGCATGGCGGTGGCCAATGCCTTTGTGGTACGGGCCGGTTGCTGGAATATTCTGGAAGGATTGAGCCACAACAAGGGTTTTGTAATGATTATGGCCTTTATCCTGGCGGTGCAGTTCGCCGTACTGAAATTAGTATATTGACAAGTGAAAAATTCCCAATCAACTAAGAGAAAGAAGATAGGAGAAAATGAAAAAAGAAATTGCATCAAAAAAAGCCCCCGGAGCGGTAGGCCCCTATTCCCAGGCAATAGCCCTTGGGAACACAATCTATGTTTCGGGCCAGATTCCGCTGAATCCGGAAACCGGAGAGCTGGTTAATGAAATTGGGGCTGCGTCCCATCAGGTTTTTAAAAATACACAGACAATCCTGGCTGAAGCAGGGTACACTATGGCGGATGTGGTAAAAACGGTTGTATTCCTGGCAAACATTAACGATTTTGCCAAAGTGAATGAAATTTATGCCCAATACTTTGAAAAACCCTATCCAGCCCGCAGTTGTGTCGGTGTTAAAGAACTTCCCAAAGGGGCACTTTTGGAAATGGAATGCATCGCCGGGAAATAACTTTACTATGGACAAGTCGCCGAAGGCGACAGGCATTATAGGCATTAGGCCATAGGCATTAGTCCATAGGCAATAGGTATCAGGCCATAGGCAATAGGCAATAGGATTAAGATTGAAGGCGCCGCAGGGCGAAGTCGCCTTCGGCGACAGGGTTGAGGGTTGAGCGAACAGGGTTGAGTGTCTAAGGAAAGTTAGTTCCAGAAAAGATTAGAACTGGGAAAGTCAGTAGAGTGCGAAACTTTTTCCGCCCCAGGC
>JAZLMD010000014.1:0-6839 GCA_045598465.1 Acidaminococcaceae bacterium
TTTCCTGCGTCAGGGTATGCCCACAACCATTGTTATTGATTTGACATCCAATGGAAAAAATAGTAATTGAACACCTAACAAAAAAATTTGGTAATAACACCGCCATAGATGATTTGAATCTCACCATCGAGCCGGGAAAAATCACCGGCCTGATCGGTTCCGACGGTTCAGGCAAAACCACACTGTTGCGGCTCATCATAGGGCTGATACGGGCTGATGCGGGGCATATCAGTGTATTGGGCATTGACCCGGACAAAGACAAGGACCAACTTACACCCCTCATCGGCTACATGCCTCAAAAATTTGGCCTTTACGAAGATTTGACCGTCCTGGAAAATCTCACTTTGCACGCTGACCTGAAAGGTGTTCCCCATGATTTTGAGGATATGCTGAAATTCACCACTTTGGCCCCCTTCCAGGACCGTATGGCAGGCGCCCTCAGCGGCGGCATGAAGCAGAAATTGGGGTTGGCCTGTGCCCTTTTGGGCAAACCAAGGTTTTTGGTTTTGGACGAGCCCAGCGTAGGCGTGGACCCCATCAGCCGCCGAGATTTGATGCGTATGGTAAGGGCGCTCATAACTCCTGAAACCACCATCATCTGGTCCACCGCCTATTTGGATGAGGCTCACAGCTTCGATACGGCCGTTGTTCTGAACAAGGGCAAAGTAATCTATCAGGGTGCACCCCACTCTTTGGCCGCCACTTCCCAGGAATTTGAAAATAAAGTCATTGACCTGATGGGAGGGTACACCCGGCACCCCTCCGAAGTTGCCGCCAACTACGAAGTGGAACCTTTTGCCGGGGACTATGTGGTGGAGGCGGACAACCTTGTAAAAAAATATGGCAATTTTTATGCCATCAAAGACAATACCTTCCAAATCAGGCGGGGGGAAATTTTCGGCCTTTTGGGACCAAACGGGGCCGGCAAATCCACCTCCTTCAAAATTATGTGCGGTTTGGCCAAACCCACCTCCGGCACCAGCCGTATTATGGGTGTGGATATTCTGGAAGAACCGGAACGGGCCCGCTCCCACCTGGGATATATGGCCCAAAAATTTTCTTTGTACGGTGCCCTGACAGTCCGGCAGAATCTGGATTTCTTTGCTGCCATTTACGGCATAGGCAAAGACGCCAGAGCCCAACGCATCAACGAAATCATCCGTATTTTTGAATTGGAAGATGTGGCTGATCAAATGGCGGAGGAACTGCCACTGGGGTTCAAGCAAAGGTTAAGTATGGCGGCAGCCCTGATTCACAACCCCTCCGTACTTTTTCTGGATGGGCCCACCAGCGGTGTTGACGTCCTAAGCCGCAGGGAATTTTGGAACCATATCATTGGTCTCGCCAAAAAGGGTGTCACCATTCTTGTCACCACCCACTTTATGGATGAAGCGGAATATTGTGACCGCATCAGTTTGTTCTACCATGGTGAAACCATCGCCGTGGGCACTCCGGCGGAGCTGAAAGCCCAGGCCGGAGCCACCACCATGGAAGAGGCCTTTATTAACCTAATCAAAGCCAGCGACAATGAAAACTCTAATTCCTCTCATTAAAAAAGAAATATTGCAAAACATAAGGGATCCTTCCACCATTATCATTGCCTTCATCCTGCCCTTCATTTCCATGCTGATTTACATGTACGGCATCAGCTTGGACTCCGTCCACGTGACCATCGGCATCAAGAATGACAATCCCAACATGGATACCGCCTCCCTGGTATCCACCTTTGACAAGAACCAGTACATCACCACCGTCATCATCGACAATGAGAAAAAAATGGCTTCCGCCATTTTACGTAACAATGTCCACGGTTGTGTGGTAATCCCCAACGATTTTTGCACCCGGCTCAGCAGGGGTGAAACTGCGGATTTGCAACTGATAACGGACGGGGCCGAAACCAACACCGCCAACTACATCTATTCCTACACCATTTCCATTGTCAACCAATGGCTGGCCACCAGTCCCTATGCGGGCAAGGCCAAAACCAATATCGTCACTGCCGACATCCGCAACTGGTATAACCCCACCTTGGACAGCCATCACTTCATTCTGCCCGGTTCCATCGCCGTCACCATGACCTTCATCGGCATACTTCTGACCGCACTGGTGGTGGCCAGGGAATGGGAACGGGGAACCATGGAATCCCTGCTCAGCACCAAAGTAAAGGCCATCCATATAGTCCTTGCCAAATACATACCTTATTACTTTGTGGCTATGGTCTCCATGATTTTCAATTTTGTTATGACCGTGTTCGTCTTCGGCATCCCTTTCCGGGGCAGTTTTCTGATACTGTTCTTTGTCAGCTCCCTTTTTGTCTTTGACCTGTTGGGGGTGGGACTGACCATTTCCACCTATTACAAAAACCAGTTTTTGGCCAGCATGCTCAGCATGGGCATCGGCTTTATGCCCGCCCTCATGCTCAGCGGCCTGCTCTTCCCCATCAACTCCATGCCGGAAATTTTCCAATGGCTGACCTATCTTCTGCCCCCACGCTATTTTTCTACTTTTATCCTGAGTGAATTTCTGGCGGGAACCGTACCGGAACTGGTAATCTTCAACTCCATCTTCCTGACGGTTATCGGCGGCCTGCTCTTCGGTTTGGTATATTATCTCACACCTTCGAGGTTAGAAAAATGATAGCAAGTTTGCGGCGGATACTCGCCCTCATAAAAAAAGAATTCATAATGATTTGGCTGGACCCCAAATCCCGCGGCGTCATCATCGCCACCCCCCTGCTGCAGCTCTTCATCTTTGCCAACACGGTAACCATGGAAGTCAAAAATATTGACATGGCAATTCTTGACCTGGACAGAACCGTTGAATCCAGGGAACTTATCAGCAATTTTGAGGGCTCCGACCACTTCCGGGAATTCTACTACTTTGAAGACGAACAAAGTTTTCGTGATGCCATCGACATCCAATCCGTACAACTGGGACTGAAAATAAAAGACGGTTTCGGCAGGGACGTGCAAGCCAAAATCCCTACGGAAGTACTGATTGTGGCGGATGGCCGCAGCACTAATACTGCCGCCCTGGCCGCCGGCTACGCCAACCTGATTATTGCCAACTACTCTGCCACGGTAAGCCCGGTCACCGGTTCGGCCGTCAATGTGGTGTTACGCAACTGGTTCAACCCCAATTTGGAATACCAGTGGTTCATATTGACCATCATCGTCTGCATGCTCAGCGTAGTCATGACCCTCATCCTCACCTCCCTTTCCATCGCAAGGGAACGGGAGCTGGGAACCTTTGACCAACTGGTGGTCAGCCCCCTATCCTCCGCAGAAATCCTTATCGGCAAAACCATACCGCCCCTCATCATAGCCCTGGGAATCACCGTACTTATGACGGGAGCGGTAACCACCATCTATACTGTGCCCTTCCACGGCTCCCTGCTGTTGCTCCTCTTCTCCACCCTCATTGCGCTTACCAGCATCATCGGGGTGGGGCTCTTCATCAGCAGCATCTGCAAAACCCAACAGCAGGCCATGCTCAGCGTCATGACCTTTATGGCCCCCATAACCCTCACTGCGGGCTACATCAGTCCCATTGAGGATATGCCCGTATTCCTGCAATACCTGACCTATGCCAACCCCATGCGTTGGTATGTGGCCAGCACCAAGGGCCTTTTCCTCAAAGGCATTGCCTACGACATGGTTTTGCAAAACTGTTATCCCCTTATCATCATAGCCATCATCACCCTCACCCTGGCCGCCTGGACTTTCACACTGAAAAGAGAATAGGCACAAAAAAACACCTGCATAACGCAGGCGTGTTTTTATATTTTCCTACTTCAACAAAGGCACCGTCAAACTGCCCTCCGGCATCAAAATCACATTGTAATCCTTGCCCAATTTCCGCTCCGCATAGGCCAGCCCCTCGGCCACGGTACCCACACAATCGGCAAACAAGAACTGCTTGGCCATGGCCTTATCCAAACCGCTCACCAAAACATAATCCGCCTTCACCATCAGACGGCTCACAGCCCAGGCCTTATTGGCACCAATCTCAAAATTCTTCCTGAGTTCCGACTCAATGGCCTCCGCACTACC
This sequence comes from Acidaminococcaceae bacterium, assembly GCA_045598465.1. GTDB lineage: Bacteria > Bacillota > Negativicutes > Acidaminococcales > Acidaminococcaceae > Phascolarctobacterium_B. The sequence continues at coordinate 4,053 of JAZLMD010000014.1, forward strand.
CAAACGCCTAAAGGTCTCCTCCAAAATGGCACTGCCGCTACCCTCTTCACACTCTGCCAAAAGAATAACGACTCCTCCCTTTCTCACCGCCAACTGGGCATTATCCATGGTTTTCTGCATCTGATAAACGTTGATATCCTTGGGATAACCGCCACAGGAAACAATAACCACATCCGCTTCCTTCTCAATCGGCACCCCGTAAACCTCATCCACAAACTTGCAGGCCTCCTTGTGAGCGGCCACATAATCCCCGGCAAACATCCTCAAAAATTCATGCTTGGCGTTCAAAATTGCATTAAACAGGAACAAATCCCTATTCTTTGCAAAAAGTGCCACCGCCTCCATCTGGTCATCATAAACCGGATTCCCCTCCGCCTTGCCGAGACCGGAGCGGGGATCCAACATAAAGGAATGATTGTGCCGCACCGTCTCCCACAGGGCGCAGCCGGGCATAACCGCCTTACGGCCGCCGCCATAACCGCTAAAATAATGATGCACAATAGTACCGGTAAGAATCACATGGTCCACATGGCAAATTTCCTTATTTATCCACACCGGAGTGCCTCTGGAAGTGGTGCCCTGGAACTCAAAATCTTCTTTCTTCTTGGCATCGGAATTCACCATCCTCAAGCGACCCGCCACATCCTTGCCCACACTCTCCACCATTTCCTCGTGGGACATCAGACGATGAGTGCCCAGGGCGAACACAATCTTCATATCCTCATCCCTGACCCCCAGACGGTTCAACTCCTCCACCAGCACGGGCATAAAATCAAAACTATTGGCAACACGGGTGGGATCATTACAAATAAAAGCCACCGTATCCCCCGGCTTAACCCTCTCCGCCAAACTCCTGCCGCCGATGGGATGATTGATTGCATCCAACACGGCAGCCCTGACATCCTCAACCACAGGAAATTCCTTGGTACGGATTTCCTTCAAAACTCTCTTTTCTTCCAAATCAAAATCCATAGTCCTACGACCGTAGGCAAAAGTATAATGTTGCATGAAACATCCCTCCTTTGACATAGTGGCTCTATTATAACAAAAAAAGAACCAAAATAAAACTCCAAATTCCACACAAATTGCTTGCATTAACCTTGCTCTTATGCTATTATAATTTAGTTAATATGCTAACGTAGCTCAGCCGGTAGAGCAGCTGATTCGTAATCAGCAGGTCACAGGTTCAAATCCTGCCGTTAGCTCCAAAATTTATGTGGGTTCCACGTTTTAGTGGAACCCGCACTTTTTGTTTTGATGTCTTTTTAACAACACACAATTAAAGTAAAACCAAACCGCTACAAACAAACAGATTGACTGCCTGCTATATGAACAAGAACAGGAATAAAAAGCACCGAGCAAAGCACGGCGCAGGATGAGTTAATTGCTATATTTCTGTTCTGGAAACTCTGTTACAAAATTATGTGTGTTTGCACGTAAATGATCTAACTTGTGACTAACAGCCAAATGATATGCTTTGTTGGCTGCAATATCAGCAGAGCGCACCAACGTTTTAACCTTCGAATTGCACAGTTCCAATGAAACAGAATTCAGTTTAGAAAATATAGGTGGAAAATGTTTATCCCACTCAGCATTGTATGTTCCCCTCTTAAACTCCTGTTCCAACGCCTCGCTCAATTCATAGCATCCGCTTGTCGCCGTTGTATGTTCATCCACAAAAACGTTTAAGCTATCAACTTCAGTCGGATTGATTGTTTTGCGTGTAACTAACTTTTCAAAAGCTCTTTTCAACGCTATCTTATAAACATAGTCTAAGTATCTCTGTTTATCTTTCTTGTCACCAAATATCCTTGGCAACACATCCTTTTGATGAACAATAGCGAAAAACTTATAGAAATTATTTAACGATCTGAACAATTTGCCTCTTTCCCCATACTTTAGCGCAGTGGCCTTTAATTCAAAATTCGATGATTTATCTGAATAATTAGCATCACGGATATCTTTTTCCGCTTTACTATACAAACGTGTAGCATTCTCCATTGCTTTCTGACTTAGAAAGATGAGCCCGGCAAAAACATAATATTCATTATGCTTAACATCGAAAACCCCCGATTCATCAGAATAAACATAAATATCCATCATAACTCCCATCCATGAAAAAACCGCCTTACGGCGGTTCCTCGTGGCCGACGATAGTACATATCGCTTAAACCGCAGTTCGGTAACACGAGTATACAGTGTATTCTCATACCTGCATTTTTATTCTATATCAATCTGCCTTTCTATGTCAAGAAAATTTATCGTTTTTTTTAGCCGATTTATCTATGCGATTTATTAAATTATCGCATTCAAACTGTAAAGAAATTTTTGTAACCATATTGACTTTCTCTTTTCTTTTCTGTACAATGTTGGCATTATGAGAGAAAAACCTTGGTTCAAAAACATAGTATATTTATTATTAGCTATTGTATTGTGTCCACCCTTAGCTGCGTATATGTATTATCGGATTTTCAAGGAATATATTGCCCACGTGAAAATCAAATCTATATTTTTCCATAATCTTCCCTGGTATGCTAACCCGATATATTTAGTAGCGGCAGTGGCATTGTGTCCGCCCTTAGCTATATACATGTGGTATCGCGTTCTGACAACGATATAATACCACATCCTACCGCTCCACCTCTGGAGCGGTTTTTATTTTGCTGCCGCCAACATCCTGTTGACCGCCGCCTCAATTTCCAAGGCCAAGGTCTCCCTTCTGCCTGTAAATGCCTTTAACAAGGCCTTGTTGCCTTTAATGCCACGCACTGTTACCGCCACATAACC
>JAZLMD010000015.1:0-6980 GCA_045598465.1 Acidaminococcaceae bacterium
AGGTCAATCTTTTGCAGATTAACGACGTGGGCATAAGCACTGAACAGCGCCAATGCGGTGAGTGCTGCAGAACCTATAGCAAATCCCTTGCCGATGGCTGCGGTGGTATTGCCGACACTATCCAATGTATCAGTAATTTCACGTACTTCCGGAGGCAGTTCGCTCATTTCCGCAATGCCGCCTGCATTGTCACTGATGGGACCGTAAGCATCCACTGCTACGGTCAAGCCGGTTGTGCTCAACATACCTACTGCCGCCAAAGAGATACCGAAAAGACCCATTTCAGGATTCTGAGTACCGCCCATGCAGAAGAAGGAAATGATTACGCCCAGACAAATCAGTACCATGGGAATAAAGGTTGAATACATGCCCACAGCCAAACCACTGATGATTACGGTAGCATGACCGGTTTCAGCGCTGTCTGCAATTTTCTTTACGGAGCTGTAATCAGCACTGGTATAGATTTCGGTAACTTTGCCAATGGCCAGACCAACAATCAGTCCGGAGGCAATGCTCAGGAAGGGAGCCAAACCGCCCAAAATGGAATTACTGAAATAATATGCTGCAGCAACAGTAACAATACCGCCCACATAGGTGCCGTTGTTCAAAGCGGCCTGAGGGTTGTTGCTTTTGCTGTTGCGGGCAAACATAATGCCGATGATGGAAGCGATGATGCCAATAAAGCTGAGGGTGAAGACAAATTCCACACCTTCTCCTCCGGGATATGCAACTGCACCCAAAGTAATGGCGGAAATGATGGCACCAACATAGGATTCAAACAGGTCAGCACCCATGCCGGCCACGTCACCCACATTGTCACCTACGTTATCAGCAATAGTGGCAGGATTACGGGGGTCATCTTCAGGAATACCCGCCTCCACCTTACCCACCAGGTCCGCACCCACGTCAGCGGCTTTAGTATAAATACCGCCACCAACACGGGCAAAGAGAGCGATGGAACTTGCACCCAGACCAAAACCGGTAACGATATCCACATCACCAAATGCAGCGTAAGCCAAGGACACACCTGCGATACCCAGACCAACTACGCAAAGACCCATGACTGCACCACCGCTAAAGGCGATTTTCAATGCCTGGGGCATGCCCTGTTGGGCTGCAGCAGCAGTACGCACATTGGCTTTTGTGGCAACAACCATGCCAAAGTATCCGGCCAGGATACTGAAAACAGCACCGCCAATAAAGCACACTGCGGTAAGAACACTCAGGAAAGCTGCAATAATGGCAGCCACGACTACAACAAAGATACCGAGGTATTTGTACTCACGGTACAGGAAGGCCATTGCCCCCTCATGAATGTAACCGGAAATTTCTTGCATCCGGTCATTGCCGGCATCCGCTTTGCTGATGGCACTGCTCAACATAGCGGCAGTGGCCAAAGCGATTACACCGACAGCCAAGGAAATCATCAAATAGTTCATTTTCCTTCTCCCTTAAAATTTTTATTACATATTCAATTTTGCCAAAGCCAAAGTGACCAGGGCAAAAAGTACGCCTAACACAACGGTGGCTTTGCTGAGGATGGTATCCAAATCATTCCCCTTCCCCATAAAACTGCCTTCATTGCCGCCAAAAGTGCTTCCCAGCCCGGCCTTGCCGGATTGGAAAAGAACGGCCGCTATGATTGCCACACTGATGATGGCATCCACCACCATAAGAATTTTTTCCAGCATCTGGTACCTCCCAAACCAAAGTCAGATAACAAATGTGTATTATATTACTTTGCAAATTTTTTTACAAGAGAATTATTTTTATTTCGCCACCACATTTACCAGCCGACCGGGAACTGCAACCACCTTGAGAACTTTGGCATTGCCGATGCATTTCTTGACGTTTTCGTCCGTCAGGGCAATTTTTTCCAATTCTTCTTTGGTGGAATCAGCAGCCACAGTCAGGCGGCCACGGACTTTGCCGTTGACCTGCAAAACTATTTCCACACTATCCACCTTGGTGGCCTCTTCATCAAACTTGGGCCAGGGCTGAGTATAGGTCAAACTATCATTATCCACCACATTGCTCCAGAGTTCTTCCGCAATATGTGGCACAAAGGGGGAAAGCATCAGAAGCAAGTTGCGAATGACTTCATAAACCAAACCTTTGTTGGGATTGGCAACCTTCTCTTTGTAAAGGTACAGGGCATTAACCAGTTCCATAAGGGTGGAAATGGCAGTGTTGAAATTGAAACGCTGCCCAATATCAAAAGTCACTTTCTTGATGCTGCTGTGGAGAATCCGACGCAACTCCCTATCCGCATCGGAAAGTTTCTGCACATCGTAACATGTAACCTTCTCCGCCATGACTCCTTCGTAGGCGGCCACAATACGCCATACCCTGTTCAGAAAGCGGTAGGCGCCTTCCACACCCTTATCGCTCCAATCCAGTTCCCTCTCCGGCGGAGCGGCAAAAAGAATGAAGAGACGTGCTGTATCCGCACCATATTTTTCCAAAATTTCTTCGGGACTGACCACATTCCCCAAGGACTTGGACATTTTGGCACCATCTTTGATAACCATGCCCTGGGTCAAGAGATTGGTAAAAGGTTCATCATAATCCACCAATCCCGCATCCCGCAGAACCTTCAGGAAGAAACGGCTGTAGAGCAGGTGCAGAATGGCATGCTCAATGCCTCCAATATATTGGTCAACTGGACCCCAGTAGGCGTTCTTCTCCTTGGCGAAGGCCGCCTTGTCATTATGGGCATCCGTATAACGCAAGAAGTACCAACTGCTACAAATGAAAGTATCCATAGTATCCGTCTCACGGGTGGCGTCCGCCCCGCACTTGGGACATTTGCAATGTACAAAGTCGTGGCTGGTAGACAGAGGGGACTTGTTCCCCGCCTCAAAGGATACATCCTCCGGCAACAGTACGGGCAGCTGCTCCTCCGGCACCAGCACTTCCCCACAGTTAGGACAATAGATAACGGGAATGGGAGCGCCCCAGTAACGCTGACGACTGATAAGCCAGTCACGCAGACGGAAATTAACCCTCTTTTTGCCAAAACCCTTTTCAATGGCCTCACGGCTGATGGCCTCCATAGCGGCATGCATTTCCATGCCGCTGAATTTGCCGGAATTGATAACCTGGCCATCCTTATCCTCGTAAGCACAGGTCATCTCGTCCAAAGTAAGCACCTTGTCTTTTGGGCTAACAACGGGAATAATATCAAGGTTATATTTTTTAGCAAACATCCAGTCACGCTGGTCACCGCTGGGTACGCCCATTACCGCACCGGTGCCATAATCATAAAGAACGTAATTGGTAATCCACAGTTCCGCCCTGCTGCCATTGAACGGGTTGATAACATGGCAACCTGTAAAGATACCCTCTTTTTCGGATTCCGCACTGGTACGCTCCACGTCGGACTGATTGCGTACCCGTTTGCAAAAGGCACGGATTTCCCCGGCTCTGGGATTATTTTCGCAAATCTTTTCCACCAGGGGATGCTCCGCCGCCAGCACCAGAAAAGTGATGCCGAAGGATGTATCAGGACGGGTGGTGTAAACTGTAACCTTGTCCTTCAGTTCAGGAATTTCAAAGGTCAGTTCCAAACCCTCGCTGCGACCAATCCAATTGTTCTGCATGATGCGGACCCGTTCCGCCCACCCCCCCAATTTATCCAAATCCTGCAACAGTTCATCCGCATAATCGGTGATTTTGAAGAACCATTGGGACAAATCCTTCTTCTCCACCACATTGTCGCAACGCCAGCATTTGCCGTCAATAACCTGCTCGTTGGCCAGCACGGTGGCGCAATGGCTGCACCAATTGACAGCGGATTTCTTCTTTACCGCCAATCCCCTCTTATAGAACAGTTCAAAGAACCACTGGGTCCATTTGTAGTAATCCGCCTTGCAGGTGGTCACTTCCCGATCCCAGTCGTAACTGAGGCCCAGGGCCTTCTGCTGGCGGGTCATATTGGCGATGTTTTCCAAGGTCCATTTCTTCGGATGGATACCATGCTTGATGGCCGCATTCTCCGCCGGCATGCCAAAAGAATCCCAACCGATGGGATGCAGAACATTAAATCCGTTCATGGTACGGAAACGGGCCACCACATCACCTATGGAGTAGTTACGTACATGGCCCATGTGCAAATTACCGCTGGGATAAGGGAACATCTCCAATACATAGGACTTGGGCTTGCCAATATCCTCCATAACTTTGAATGTCTGATGTTCTTCCCAATACTTTTGCCATTTCCCCTCTATCTCATGAGGGGCATACTTTTCATTAATCATATTATCCTCCCGGGGTAATTTTTTAACGCTTCCCCTAAAATATACACCGCTTTTCTAATGGAATCAGAATTTATGACATAGGCCAGGCGGGCCTCCTGCTTGCCGAAGTTTGGATTACCATAGAAACCGTTGCCAGGGGCAAACATCACCGTCTCCCCATTCACATCAAAGTCCTGCAAAAGCCAAATGGAAAATTTCTCCGCATCATCCACAGGGAATTTTACCATCATGTAAAATGCCCCTTGGGGAACAGCGTACTGCACCCCCGGCAGTTTACTTATGCACTCCACCAAAGTATCCCTACGTTTTTGGTACTCCTTCCTCATGTCAACAAAATATTGGGCATCCGTATCGTAGAGGGCTGTGGCACCAATCATCTCCAAGGTTGGACAACAGAGACGGGCCTGGCAAAATTTGATAATCTGCTGGTTAAACAAAGCATTCTTACAAATCAAACAACCAATCCTGGCTCCGCAAGCACTGTAGCGTTTGGAAACACTATCCACCATAATCAGATGCTCATCCAACTCAGGCATGGAACTGAAACTCTTAAACTCACCTTCGTAACAGAACTCCCTGTAAACTTCGTCCACTATCAGAGCCAAATCATATTTCAGCACCAAATCGGAAATCATTCTCATTTCTTTTTTGGTCAGAACCAAGCCGGTGGGATTGCCGGGATTAGTAATAATAATTGCAGTGGTATTGCTGGTAATGGAACGCTCCACCACATTTCTTGGCGGCAGCCGGTATCCGTTTTCCACACTGGTACTCACAGTTACCACACGGGCATTGGTCTGATTGACAAAAGTGGAATAATTGGCATAGAAAGGTTCAAAAAGAATCACCTCGTCACCCGGATCACAGGTGGTCTCCACCGCCAACTGTAATGCCTCACTACCTCCATTGGTAATATGCACATGCTCAGGAGAATAATCCGCCCCGTATTGTTCATAATATTTGCAAATGGCCTCAATCAGTTTGGGGTCACCTTTGCTGTCTCCATAAGCAATTACTTTGGCATCATAATTCCGGATGGCCTCCAAAAAATGTTCGGAAGTGGCTATATCCGGCTGTCCGATATTCAAATGATAGACCTTCTTCCCCGCCTTCTTGGCGGCATTGGCAAAAGGCACCAACTTGCGAATAGGACTGTTCAACAACCTTTTGGCCCTGTTAGAAATATACATTACCTTTCTCCTATAATCTTGATTTCCATTTCCAAATCCACATTATGCTTTGCCTTAACCTGCTTTTGTATTTCCGCCACCAGCTGTAGTACATCCGCCGCTGTGGCATTATTCTTATTGATAATGAAGCCGGCGTGTTTGGTGCTGACTTCAGCCCCGCCAACCGACAGACCTTTTAACCCCATCTCATCAATTATCCTGGCAGGGACAAAATCCCCCTGATGTTTGAAAACACTGCCGGCACTGGGATATTCCCAGGGTTGGGTGGCCTTCCTTTTCGCCAAATGTTCACCAATGGTCTGACCAATGGTTTCCCGGTCCCCCGGCTCCAATTCCATAATAACGGAAGTTATTACTCCGTGGTAATTTTGCAAAGCACTGGTGCGGTAGCCAAACCCCATTTCATCGGCTACAAAACTGCGCCTGTTACCTTCCATATCCATTACGCCAATGGCCTTCACCACCTGACTCATATCCCCGCCAAAGGCCCCTGCATTCATATAGGTGGCCCCACCAATGCTGCCGGGGATACCATAGGCAAACTCCAACCCTGACAAACCCCTTTGACAGGCCACGGTGGCGGCATAGCCAAGACCCACACCGGCCCCCGCAATCATAGTTGTTCCATGCACCTGCAATGATTTCAACCCCCGCAAAGAAACGGTAACACCCCGAATGCCACCGTCCAAAACCAAAACATTACTGCCATTACCAAGAAAAGTAACCGGCAATTTTTTGGTTTTGGCTTCCAACAAAATTTGACGTAATTCCTCTTCCGTCTCCGGCTCCGCAAAAATATCCGCTTTGCCGCCGATGCGGAAGCTGGTATGCTGTTCAAGCGGTTCCTGATATTTGATCATTCACCCATTACTGCCTTCACCGGGTCGGAAATGGCTTTGGTAATATCACCCATCATCATTTGGAAACGCATAAAGGCACTCAGATAATTTTGGGCATCACTGTTCAAGCCCAACAAGGTATAGAGTTGCTGCAGTTTGTCCTGCTTGGCCATATCCACATCCTGCCCCTGGTATTTGGCGATTTCCACTTCCTGACTCAATTTCAAAAAATCATCCACCATCTTCTTGGCATCCGCATCCTTGTCCAAAACCGCTTTGGCTTCTTTTAACTTGGTCAATTCGTGACTCTCCCTAATAGCCCTTGCCAACTCATTGGCACAATCATAAACGTTCATCTTCGTTCCTCCTCATTTCAAACTTTCCAAAGGAATATTCAAATGGGCATATTCCGTACCCTTATTGTAGTGAAAATGCCACCACTCATGTTCAACCCCTGTGAAACCAACACCTTCCATAATCTCACGCAACCAATCCCGCATGGAACGCTGAAAAGCGGTACCGCCGGGGAATCTGCTGTATTGCCGGACACTGGGCTCATCAAAGCCGCTGATCATCTGCACCTCTTCACCGGTTGCCAACTCATAAAGACCCACATCCACCGCATTGCCGGTATTGTGGGGGCTTCCCTCCGTATCCGGATTCTCCAGCATACCTTTCTGTTTCTCCGGCAG
>JAZLMD010000016.1:0-19291 GCA_045598465.1 Acidaminococcaceae bacterium
TGGCAGGATTGTTGCCTCAGATGGCCGACGCTGTGCATATTCCTATTATTGTGAATCCTAACGCCGGTTTGCCGGTGGAGCGGAACGGGATTACCTGCTATGATGTTCAACCGTTCGGATTTGCGGCCTGGGGCAGGAAACTTGTGGAGGCGGGGGCGACGGTTCTGGGGGGATGCTGTGGTACCACGCCCAAACATATTGCCGCCCTGGTGGGGGAATGCCGGAGCATGTCGCCAGTGGTCAGAAAGGTTGCGGACACGTGTTTTTGCACCAGTTATGACAGGACTGTTATGTTGGGAAGGGAACCCAAGATTATTGGGGAACGGTTGAACCCTACGGGAAAGAAGATTTTGCAGGAAGCGTTGAGAAATGGGGATATAGATTATCTCTGCCGTCTGGCATTGGAACAGGTTCGTTCCGGAACCCATATTCTTGACCTTAATGTGGGAACTCCGGGGGTCAGTGAAAAAGAGTTGTTGCCCCGTGTCGTGGAAGGTATTCAGGGTGTTTTGGGTACTCCTTTGCAAATTGATACTGCGGATGCGGTGGCTGCAGATGGGGCTTTGCGCCGTTACAACGGAATCCCTATTTTGAATTCTGTGAACGGTTCGGAAGAGAGCATGGCAGGAATTTTGCCCCTGGTAAAAAAATATGGGGCCATGGTGGTGGCACTTACCCTTGACGAGGGGGGCATTCCCGTTGATGTGAAAGGTCGGTTGGCCATCGCCGAAAGGATTATTGCTCGGGCGGAGCATATGGGAATCCCTCGACAACATATTATTGTGGATCCTTTGGCTCTGACCATTGGAGCGGGTAGCAGAAATGCGGTGGTGGCCTTGGATACATTACAGGCACTGCATGAGCGGGGTATGGCTACTTTGTTGGGCGTATCCAACATTTCCTTCGGTTTGCCAAGTCGGGACGAAGTTAACAGCACCTTTTTTGCTATGGCTTTGCAGAGGGGGCTTTCTTTGGGTATTATCAATCCCCAGAGCCGGAATATGCTGGGAACTTATTATGCATATAAGGGATTGACCGGACTGGATGGGAATTTGCAGGAGATGTTACAAAATTTTGGCGGTAAAAAGGAAGAAGCAGGGTCAAATGTTCAGCCAAAGATGGGTGTTTATGAGGCCATTCTGGGGGGATTGGTTGAGACGGCCCGTGTCGCAACGGAAAAGGAGCTGTCCCGGCGAGAACCCTTGGATATTATTAACAACTCCATGATACCGGCTCTCAATAAAGTGGGGGAAGATTTTGAAAACAGAAAGGCCTTTTTGCCTCAATTGTTGAGGAGTGCGGATGCGGCGAAGGGCGCCTTTGAGGTTATTAAGACCAGAGTGGGTGAGGGGAAGAACAATGGGCCGGTGATAGTCCTTGCCACTGTGGAGGGAGATATTCACGATATCGGCAAGAATATAGTTAAGGTAATATTGGAAAATTATGGTTATAGGATAGTTGACTTGGGGAAGGATGTTCCGGTCAATACAATTGTGCTGGCAGCCCGTGAACAACAGGCCTTTGTAGTTGGGCTAAGTGCCTTGATGACCACCACCGTCAAAGCAATGGAGAAAACCATTTTGGCATTGAAGGATGCGGGTATAAAAAGTAAGATTTTGGTTGGTGGTGCGGTGCTTACAGCGGAATATGCCTTGCAAATTGGGGCGGATGGGTATGCTGCCAATGCGGTAGAGGCCGTTAGATTCATAGAAAGTCAAAAAAATTAAAAAGCATTTGACTTTTTGACTTTTAGGTTGTAGAATGGGGCTGTGATTTGGTTCACAACCTCATTTTTGTGTGTTCACTATATTGTGTAAGAAAGGAATGATGATTATGCAGGAATTGTCAAAAGAACAGAAGCAACAGGTAATGGAAAAATTTGGTCAGGATTTGACTCAGAGGGCCAAGGACGGTAAATTGGACCCGGTCATCGGCCGGGATGAGGAAATCCGTAGGGTAGTGGAAATTTTGAGCCGGAGGAAGAAGAACAATCCGGTGCTCATCGGTGAACCGGGGGTGGGCAAGACCGCCATTGTGGAGGGGCTAGCCAGAAGAATTATTGCCGGTGATGTGCCGGAGGGTTTGCAGAATAAGACCCTTTATGCACTGGATTTGGCGGCATTGGTGGCCGGGGCCAAGTTCCGGGGTGAATTTGAGGAACGGTTGAAATTGGTGCTTCGGGTGGTTACGGAGAGTGCAGGGCAAATTATTATGTTCATTGACGAATTGCATACTGTTGTCAGTGCCGGGGCGGCGGAAGGGGCTATGGATGCGGGGAATATTCTGAAGCCCATGCTGGCCCGGGGTGAATTGCGGTGCATTGGTGCCACCACTTTGAATGAGTACAGAAAGTATATCGAGAAGGATTCCGCTTTGGAGCGCCGTTTCCAGCCCGTACTGGTTAATCCCCCCAGTGTGGAGGACACCATCAGTGTATTGCGGGGGTTGCGGGAACGTTATGAGGTACACCACGGGGTAAGGATCAAGGATGCGGCCCTTGTCAGTGCAGCGGTGCTCTCGGACCGGTATATCAGTGACAGATTTTTGCCGGATAAGGCTATAGATTTGGTGGATGAGGCGGCGGCCAGGTTGCGGACGGAGATAGATTCTTTGCCGGCGGAATTGGATGAGGGTAAGCGGCGTATTTTGCAGTTGGAAATTGAGGAACAGGCCTTGCAGAAAGAGGATGACCAGGTCAGTAAGGACCGTCTGGCCAAGTTGCAGGATGAACTGAAAAAGATGCGTGCTGATACGGAGGAATTGGTAAAGCGTTGGGAAGGTGAAAAGGCGGGCATCACCAGAGTCCGGGAGGTGAAACGTCAAATTGATGCGGTGAAGCAGGAGATGGAGCAGGCGGAGCGGGACTACAACCTGAACAAGCTGGCGGAGTTGCAGTACGGCAAATTGCCGGCATTGCAAAAGGAATTGATGGCACTCAGCGGTGGTTCCGGGGGCAACAGGTTGTTGCGGGAAGAGGTGGATGAGGAAGACATTGCCAGAGTAGTTTCCACCTGGACCGGTATCCCGCTTTCCCGTATCGGTCAGGGGGAACGGGAAAAACTGGCCCATCTTGAGGATATTTTGCACGAAAAGGTTATTGGTCAGGATGAAGCGGTGAAGGCGGTTACGGAAGCGGTTGTCCGTGCTCGGGCCGGCATCAAGGATCCCAACAGACCCATCGGCTCCTTCATCTTTTTGGGACCTACCGGTGTGGGCAAGACGGAGTTGGCCAAGACCTTGGCGGAGGTGCTTTTTGATGATCAGAGGAATATGATTCGCATTGATATGAGCGAATATATGGAAAAATTCAGTGTCACCCGTCTGATTGGTGCGCCTCCGGGGTATGTCGGTTATGAGGAGGGGGGTCAGCTGACGGAGCAGGTCCGCCGCCATCCTTACAGTGTCATTCTGATGGATGAAATTGAAAAGGCCCATGCGGATGTTTTCAATGTGTTGCTGCAGGTTTTGGATGACGGCCGGTTGACGGACGGTCAGGGCCGGATAGTGGATTTCAAAAACACCCTTATCATTATGACCAGTAATTTGGGCAGTCAGGAAATTATGGCGGAAGGCGTGATGGGCAGGGAGAAGGTGCAGCAAATGCTGATGCATTTCTTCCGTCCGGAGTTCCTGAATAGGGTGGATGACATCATTACATTCAACGCTTTGGGAGAAAAGGAGATTAAGAGCATCGTCCGTCTGATTTTGCAGGAATTGGGTGTACGGCTGGCCAAACAGACCCAAATCAGGTTGGATGTGACGGATGAGGCGATTGCTTATCTGGCCAAGGCGGGCTTTGACCCTGCTTTTGGAGCAAGACCGTTAAAGCGGTTGATTGTGCATACTGTGGAAAATCTTCTCGGCAAGAAGATTATTGCGGGGCAAATCAAGGCGGGGGATGGTGTGAGGGTTGTTTTAGACCATGACACCATCGATGTAGTTACTTGTTAAAATCGTTTTATACGGCGTTAGCAGGCCCTTGACGTACAATGCGGTACGCCGTCGGGCCTGCTGCCTTGTCTAAAACGATTTTTCCAGCGTAACTAAGTTATCCGTGAAAATTATGTATACGGCGTTAGCAGGTCCTTGACGTACGATGCGGTACGCTGTCGGACCTGTTGCCTTGCCTAAAACGATTTTTCCGGTGTAATTAAGCTATCCGAGAAAATGTCATATACGTCTCTATCAGGATTTTTGTGTAAAATTATTGTATGTTATGGAACGAACAATTTGGGATGAAATTTCAAATTGTTCGTTTTTCGTTGCGAAAAAGCTTCTTCTATATTAAAATACCGAAAAAGGAGATGATTACAATGAAAGTTGCGATTGTTATGGGAAGTAATTCGGACTGGCCTATTCTGGAGCCGGCGGAAAAGACATTGAAGGAATATGGGGTAGAAGTGGAAGTGGTTGTGGCTTCTGCCCATCGTACACCCGAACTGGTGCAAAAGTTTGCCCAAGGGGCACGGGATCGGGGGGTGGAGGTGATTATTGCGGCAGCCGGTGCGGCGGCCCATTTGGGTGGTGTGATAGCGGCTTACACTACTTTGCCCGTTATTGGCGTTCCCATTAATGCTACGCCATTAGGGGGTATGGATGCTTTACTGAGTTTTGTGCAAATGCCGGGGGGCATTCCTGTGGCTACCATGGCCATCAATGGGTCGAAGAATGCGGCTTTGTTTGCAGTGGAAATTTTGGCGGTGGGGCATCCGGAACTGGTTGGCAAATTGGCTGAAGCCAGGGAACAAATGAAACTGGAAGTGGCTGCCAAGGCGGCAAAATTGGCTGCCCAGCGGGCGGCAAAATAAAGAACGGGGAGAAGGGGAAAGATGAAAGACGAATGTGGCGTTTTCGGTATTTATAATCCCGGTGTGGATGTGGCCCAGTATACTTATTGGGGGCTGTTTAGTTTGCAGCATCGTGGCCAGCAGTCCGCCGGGATTTGTACTGCGGATGGGAAAAGGATGCGTAGCAAAAAAGGAAAAGGTCTTGTGACAGAAGTTTTTCCTGAGGGGTTTGGTGATTTGCAGGGACATTTGGCTGTGGGGCATGTGCTTTACAGTAATGCGGGATTGGATCAGGAAATCAATATTCAACCCCTGCGGGTGTTTTATCATGACGGGGATTTGGCACTTGCTTGCAATGGTACCATCAATAATGCCGGGGCGTTGCGTCATGAATTGCAGCAGCAGGGGGTTATTTTTAATACCACTGTTGATTCGGAAGTGGTTTTGCAGCTGATTGCCAAGAGCAGAAAGATTACGCTTGAGGAGAAAATCAGTGATGCTTTGAGTCGTTTGAAAGGTGCTTTTGCGTTAATTCTTATGACGGACAGCAAACTTATTGCCGCCAGGGACCGCTATGGGTTCAGACCTTTGTGTCTGGGCAGGATGGATGGGGGCTGGTGCGTTGCCAGTGAAAGTTGCTCCTTTGAACTGGTTGGAGCGGAGCTGGTGGGGGATGTTGCCCCCGGGGAGATGGTTGTCATTGATAATGAAACTTCAGAGCCGGTACGCAGGAGTTGGTGCAAAAAGGTGCCGAAGCAATGCGCCCATTGCGTTTTTGAATATGTTTATATCGCCCGCAACGATTCCATTATTGACGGACAGGATGTCTATGCGGCCAGGATTAATTTGGGGAGGCAGCTGGCCAGGGAGACCAAGGGGAAGTTCAAGGCGGATGTGGTTATTTCGGTGCCGGATTCTGGCACTCCTGCGGCGGAGGGTTTTGCCATCGAGAGCGGGCTGCCTTTTATGGAAGGGCTGACGAAGAACAGGTATGTGGGCAGGACTTTCATTCAGCCCACCCAAGCCCAGCGTCTCAATTCGGTACGTTTGAAGTTGAGTCCTGTGCGGAGTGTGGTGGAGGGCAAGTCCCTGGTGGTGGTGGATGATTCCATTGTTCGGGGCACCACCAGCGCCAAACTGATTAAGCTTTTGAAGACGGCTGGAGCGAAGGAAGTTCATATGGTGATTACTTCGCCGCCGGTTGTGGATTGTTGTTATTATGGGGTTGATACCCGTGACAAGGAGACCCTGATTTCCATCCGCTGTACGGTGGATGAGATTTGTAGGGAGATTGGTGCGGATACCTTGGACTATATCAGTTTGAAAGGTATGGTTAAGGCCTGCGGCAGGCGGGGGTTCTGTTGTGCCTGCTTTGATTCAAAGTATCCTGACGGCAGCGATAAGATTGCGGCTCAGGATCCCATTCCAGTTTGGTTGGAGGATTGATTATGGATGACAAAGTTTTGACTTATCGTGATGCCGGTGTGGATATTGATGCAGGCAACAAAGCGGTGGAGCTGATGAAGGACAGCGTAAGGGCTTCCTACCGGCCCGAGGTCATTGGTGATTTGGGCGGCTTCGGTGGTTTGTTCGCTTTGGATATTTCCAAGTATAAGAATCCGGTGCTGGTCAGCGGCACGGATGGGGTGGGTACCAAGTTGAAGTTGGCCTTTATGATGAACAAGCATGATTCCATCGGGCAGGATGCGGTGGCCATGTGTGTCAACGATATTCTTGTGCAGGGGGCAGAACCTTTGTTTTTCTTGGATTATATTGCCGTTGATAAGGTGGACAGCCAGAAAGTGGCGGATATTGTCAAGGGTGTGGCTAAGGCCTGCAAGGAAAGCGGTTGTGCCCTGATTGGCGGCGAGACGGCGGAAATGAGCGGTTTCTACGCAAAGGATGAATATGATATTGCCGGATTCTGTGTTGGTGCGGTTGACAGGGATAAGATGATTACAGGGGAAAAGGTTGAAGTGGGGGATGTGCTTATCGGATTGCCTTCCAGCGGTGTGCACAGTAATGGTTTTTCTTTGGTGAGGAAAATTATTTTTGATAAGATGGATTACAATCTGAGAACCTATGTGACGGAGTTTAACCGTTCTTTGGGGGAGGAGCTTTTGACTCCCACCCGTCTGTATCCGAAGGTGGTTATGCCTCTGATTGAGCAGTTTGATATTCATGGCATGGTGCATATTACCGGAGGCGGATTTTATGACAATATTCCCCGGGTGCTGCCGCAACAATGCGGGGCACTGGTGCATACGGATGCCTGGGAAATGCCTGCGGTTTTTAAGAAGTTGCAGGAATGGGGTAATGTCCCCTGGCCGGAGATGTACCGTACCTTCAATATGGGTATCGGCATGATTTTGGTGGTTGCCAAAAAGGATGTGGAGCTTATTCATGCGGCTCTGAATGTGCAGGGAGAAAAGTATTATGATATTGGTGTAATTGTTGTTGGAAATCAGACAACTGTACTGAAGGGCGGTGTCTTTGATGACTAAAAAAATAGGAGTTTTGGTCAGTGGCCGGGGCAGTAATTTGCAGGCCATTATTGACCGGGTAAAAGACGGTTACCTGCCTTTGGAAATCAGTGTGGTTATCAGTGATATGCCGGAGGCCTTTGCTTTGGAACGGGCCCGTCAGTCGGGACTGAAGGCGGTGGCTGTGGACAGAAAGGCCTATGGGGACAGGGCATCTTTTGAAGCGGGGCTGAATAAAGCCCTTGGGGATGTGGACGGGGTGGTTCTGGCCGGGTTTATGCGTATCCTAAGTGAGGAGTTTATTGCAAGATGGCATCATAGGATTATCAATATCCATCCGGCCCTGTTGCCCAGTTTTCCGGGTATGCACGGACAGAGGCAGGCCAATGATTACGGCACCAAGGTGGCCGGTTGCACTGTGCATTTTGTGGATGCGGGAACTGATACGGGTCCCATCATCATCCAAAAGGTTGTTCCTGCCTATTTTGAGGATGATGAGAACACTTTGGCGGCCAGAATACTGGAGCAGGAGCATGTGGCTTTGCCGGAGGCGTTGAAACTGTGGGCTGAGGGCAAATTGACAATCGTTGGCAGAAAAGTCAGGATTGACAGTTGATGGTTGGATGGATTTTAAAAATAAAATTTTTGAGTGTTAAGGAGGATTGTGATGAAAGTTAAGAGGGCGTTGATTTCAGTCAGTGACAAGACGGGAGTGGTGGAACTGGCCAAGTTTCTACATGAAAACGGGGTGGAAATCGTTTCCACTGGCGGCACCATGAAGGCCATCAGGGATGCGGGTGTTCCTGTAACTTACGTTAGTGATGTGACGGGTTTCCCAGAGATTATGGATGGTAGGGTGAAGACGTTGAACCCCAAGATTCATGGTGGTATTTTGGCGGTGCGTAGTAATCCTGAGCATATGGCGGCATTGGAAAAACACGGCATTACTCCCATTGATTTGGTGGTCGTAAATCTTTATCCTTTTAAGGAGACCGTGGCCAAGCACGGTGTTACCGAGGAGGAGTGTATTGAGAATATTGATATCGGCGGACCTGCCATGGTGCGGGCTTCCGCCAAAAATTTCCGTGATGTTATCATTGTCACCTATCCCAGCCGCTATGCGGGCTTGATGAAAATGTTGAAGGAAACCGGTGATGTGGATTATCGCACCCGCAAGGAATTGGCTTTGGAAGCATTCAGCCATACCCATGAATACGACGGTATGATTGCCATGTATCTGGAGGACAGTTTGAAATGAAGATACTGTTGATTGGATCCGGCGGGCGGGAGCATGCCTTGGCCTGGAAGTTGAGCCAGGGTGCAAGTGTGGATAAAATTTATTGCGTTCCCGGTAATCCGGGGATGGCTGAGATTGCCAAATGCGAGAATGTGGATTTGCCCGTTGGCGATTTGGAGGCCCTTGCACATTTTGCGGAGCAGAAGGGTTGCCAACTGACGGTGGTGGGACCGGAGGCACCTTTGGTGGCAGGCATTGCCGATGTTTTTGAGAGCCACAATCTGGCAGTTTTCGGACCAAGCAAATTGGCTGCCCAGTTGGAAGGTTCCAAGTCCTTCAGCAAGGAGCTGATGGCGAAATACAATATTCCCACGGCTTTTTTCAAAGTGTGCCGTACTGCGGCGGAGGCGAGGGCTTTTATTGGTGTGAAAGGTGCCCCCATTGTAGTTAAGGCGGATGGTCTGGCTGCAGGCAAGGGGGTGGTAGTGGCCATGACCGAGGAAGAGGCACTGGCCGCAGTAGATATGATAATGGCGGACAAGAAGTTTGGAGCGGCGGGGAATACCATTGTGGTGGAGGAATTTATGCCCGGGGAGGAAGCAAGTTTGTTGGCCTTTACCGATGGCAGGACCGTTGTACCCATGGTTGCGGCCCAGGATCACAAGCGGGTGTTTGACGGGGACAAGGGTCCCAACACTGGAGGTATGGGGGCTTACGCTCCTGCTCCGGTGATGACGGAGGAATTGAAATATTTGGCATTGAAAACTATTTTGGAACCTACGGTGAAAGCTATGGCGGCGGAGGGTATGCCTTACAAAGGTTGCCTTTATGCTGGGCTGATGGTCAATGGCAACGAGGTGAAGGTGGTGGAGTTCAATTGCCGCTTCGGTGACCCTGAGACCCAGGCCGTACTTCCGCTTTTGGATGGGGATTTGGCGGAAATCATGTTGTCTTGTGCCCAAGGGAATTTGCGGCCGGAGATGGTTAAGTGGAAACAGGGTGCGGCGGTTTCGGTGGTGATGGCATCCGCAGGTTATCCCGGTGACTATGAAAAGGGTAAGGAAATCAGAGGGTTGGAGCTTGTTCCCCCAACGGAATTGGCAGTGGTCTTTCATGCCGGGACGGCTGAGAAGGACGGCAAGATTGTCACCAACGGCGGCCGGGTTCTAGGAGTTACGGCTGTGGCCGGGGACATCGCTTCTGCCCAGACCGCGGCTTATAAAATGGTGTCTCAAATTGAATTTGAGGGAGCTTTTTACAGAAAAGATATTGCATGGCGGGCTTTGAAGTAGTATAATTTATTGTTAAAATATTACAATTTTGAACGGAGGATTAGAAATGGCCTATTATTATCCTGAGGCGGCCCACACTTTCAATGAGTATCTTTTGGTGCCCGGATATAGTGACGAGAATTGTATTCCAACTAATGTCAGTTTGCAGACACCGTTGGTGAAGTTTAAAAAGGGCGAAAAGCCTGCTATTATGATGAATATTCCCATGGTAAGTGCCATTATGCAGGCAGTCAGCGGCGAAAAGTTGGCAGTGGCTCTCAGCAAAGAGGGTGGAGTGTCTTTCATCTATGGCAGTCAGACCATTGAGGAAGAGGCCGCCATGGTGGCAAGGGTCAAAGCCCATAGGGCGGGGTTTGTACCCAGTGATTCCAATATCAGTCCTGAGGCGACTTTGGGTGATTTGCTGGACTTGAAGCAAAGAACCGGTCACAGTACCACTGCCGTTACCGAGGATGGCACAGCCCACAGTAAATTGGTGGGTTTGGTCACCAGTCGTGATTACCGTCCCAGCCGTATGGACAGAAATATGAAAATCAAGGAATTTATGACTCCTGTTTCCAAGCTGATTTATGGCAAGAAGGACATCACCCTGCAACAGGCCAACGATATGCTCTTCGAGAAGAAACTGAATACTTTGCCCGTTATTGATGATGAGGGTAAACTGCTTTACTTTGTTTTCCGCAAGGATTATGCCACCCATAAGGAGTATCCCTTGGAGCTTTTGGATGACAAAAAGCGGCATATTGTGGGGGCAGGTATTAACACCAGGGATTATGCGGAGCGGGTCCCCGCTTTGATTGAAGCAGGTGCGGATGTGCTCTGCATTGATTCCAGCGAAGGTTACAGTGCCTGGCAGGCAATCACTCTGAAGTGGATTCGTGAAAAATATGGTGACAGTGTGAAGGTTGGCGCAGGCAATGTGGTGGATGCAGAGGGTTTCCGTTTCCTGGCGGAGGCAGGTGCGGATTTCATTAAGATTGGCATAGGCGGCGGTTCCATTTGCATTACCCGTGAACAAAAAGGTATCGGCCGCGGTCAGGCCACGGCGGTTATTGACGTGGCAAGGGCCAGGGACGAGTACTACAAGGAAACCGGCATCTATATCCCTATTTGCTCTGACGGCGGCATTGTTTATGATTACCACATGACTTTGGCTCTGGCCATGGGTGCGGATTTCGTTATGTTGGGCCGCTATTTTGCCCGTTTTGATGAAAGTCCCACCAACAAAATCATTATCAATGGCACCTACATGAAGGAATATTGGGGCGAAGGTTCTGCCCGGGCCCGCAACTGGCAACGTTACGACTTGGGCGGGGCGCAAAAGCTCAGCTTTGAGGAAGGGGTTGACAGTTATGTCCCCTATGCCGGCAGCTTGAAGGACAATGTCAATCTGTCCTTGAGCAAAATTCGCAGCACCATGTGCAACTGTGGCGCTTTGAATATTAGGGAATTGCAGCAGAAGGCCAAATTGACACTGGTAAGTTCCACCAGTATTGTGGAGGGCGGTGCCCATGATGTGGTGTTGAGGGACAGCGTGGCCCATGCGGAGAATTTTCCCAAATAATATTTGACAAACAGCAAGTGAAGTGATATCATAATTCAGCAACAAAGCAGAAGCCACTCGCTTCTCACCTTGCGGCTACGCTCGACAGGGTTGAAAACGTTATTACTTATGCGGGTGGACTTTGTCTGCCCGTATTTATTTTTTTGAGTCAGCAGAGGAGGTGACAAACATAGCTAAGGAGGAGCCCCGCATTAACGAGCAGATCCGTATCCGTGAAATTCGGGTTATTGGTGTGGGCGGTGAGCAACTGGGACTGATGAATCCCAGGGATGCGTTGCAAATCGCCATGGACAACCATATGGACTTGGTGGAGATTTCACCAAATGCCAAACCCCCGGTTTGCAAGATTATGGATTATGGCAAGTATCGCTACGAACAGCAGAAGCGGGAAAAAGAGGCCAAAAAGAAACAGAGGGTCATCGAGGTTAAGGAAGTAAAATTCCGTCCCGGCATTGAGGATCACGATTTTGATGTGAAACTGAAAAATGCCATTCGTTTTTTGGGTGATGGGGACAAAGTGAAATGCACCATTATGTTCCGTGGACGGGAATTGACCCATCCTGAGCTTGGCGAGGTGTTGCTGAATCGGGTGGCTGACCAATTAAAGGATAAGGCAGTGGTAGAGCGTAAGTCAAAACTGGAAGGACGCAACATGATTATGATTGTTGCACCGAAACCGGCAAAATAAAAGGAGGAAATAAGAATGCCAAAGATGAAGACACGCCGTGCATGTGCAAAACGGTTTAAGAAAACCGCTACTGGCGAATACAAGGCGTACAAGAATTTCAAAAGCCATATTTTGGAGCACAAATCTCCGAAGCGTAAGCGTCAGCTGCGTAAAGCTTTGATTGTTCATAAGACGGACAAGGAGCATCTGCAAAAAATGCTCCCCTACGCATAAGGAGGTGTAAGGTAGAATGGCAAGAATTAAAGTGGGCGTAACCGCTCATCGTCGTCACAAACATATTATCAAATTAGCTTCCGGTTACCGTGGCACTCGTAACCATCAATTCAAAAAAGCTAATGAGAGCGTAATGAAGGGTCTGATGTACGCACGTCGTGACCGCAGGAACAAAAAGCGTACATTCCGTCGCCTGTGGATTGCCCGCATCAACGCTGCCTGCCATCTGAACGGCATCAATTATAGCCGTTTCATTAATGGACTGGCCAAGGCCGGCATTGAAATGAACCGTAAGGTTTTGGCTGATATGGCCATTTTTGATGCAGCGGCATTTGCCAAACTGGTAGAAGCAGTCAAGGCAGCTAAATAATCATGAAAACAACGAAAGCCGCTGCGAAAGCAGCGGCTTTTTTGAAACAGAAAAAGTATCGGACTGAAATCGGGGAATATCTGGTGGAAGGTCTGCGTAATGTGGAAGAGGCAGTGGAATATGCACTTACCAAAATGATTTTTTATGTTCCTTCCGGTGAGCCCCGTCTCAACAAGCTGCTGCAACGGGCTGCGGAAAAGAACATAGCGGTTTCAGAGACATTTGAAGGATACATGGCCCAAATTTCTGATACCGCCACTCCTCAAGGGGTGATTGGGGTTTGCAAAATGCCGGAAACCAAATTGGCGGATGTTTTCCGGTTCGGCAAAATGGTTTTGGTTCTGGATAGGATTCAGGATCCGGGTAACCTGGGTACTATCATCCGCACTGCAGATGCGGCGGGGATTGGCGGCATAGTTTCGCTGACCGGTTCGGTGGACGCTTATAATCCTAAGGTGGTACGTTCCGCCATGGGGTCAATATTTCATTTGCCGCTGGTGGAAAATGTAACGGAAGCTGAGTTCCTCAGTTGTGCTTTGGAACACCGCTATATCACTGTTGCCACCGCTATGGAAGGGGGCACCAGTATCTTTGATGCCCGACATTTGGACAAAGTGGCACTGATAGTGGGTAACGAGGCCAATGGGGTCAGCACCACGCTCCTGCAATCGGCCAACGCAAGATACTATATCCCTATGAAGGGCAGGGCGGAGAGTTTGAATGTGGCCATGGCGGCCGGAATCATCATGTTTGAATTGAACAAATAAAGGAGACGGACTATGGATTTTACAGTTTTGTCAGTTGAATGCGGGGTAATGTTGGGAAAACTGGCGGATCACATCATACCCAGCATAATAATTGTTTTGGTATTTTGGTTCGTAGGACGAATTTTGGGCGAAGAGGGAGTAATAGCCAAAAGGTTTCTGGCCGGAGCGGACAGAACTACTGCCGCCACTATGGGCAAAGTGCTCTTCATGACATTGCGTAGGGCGATAGCGGTGATAGGGGGACTGACCCTGGCGGGGGAATGGGGTTTTGATTTGAAACCCATGCTGGCTTCCCTTGGCATTGTTTCCATGGCCCTGGCACTGGCGGCCCAGGATGTGGTAAAGAATTTCTTGGGCGCTTTTACAATTCTGGTCTGCAACATTTTCAAAATTGGTGATAAAATCAGTGTGGGCGGCGTTACAGGGGTGGTGCAGGCCATTGACTTCCGCAGCACCCAAATTCTTACGGATGATGGCAATCGGGTTTATGTTCCCAATGCCAGTTTCTCCAGCAGCAATGTAACAATATTCAAGTCACCGTCTTGAAATCTGTATCAATTAGATCCTGACGCAGGGATTTGGTAAAACGCACACGGTCCCTACCGGCGGAAATTTTCTTAATCAAATAAAAAGCGGTTCTTTCCTACCAGCTGGGGAGAGCCGTATTTTATTTCCGGGTAAATTTGCCGACAGGTTTTATTGTTGAAAGAATACCAATATCATTTGTGACCAATACGTTCTCCAAAATGAATTTCTTAAAATCACATAGTTTTTCTTAAGAAAAATCGATTTTTCTTAAGAAAGACCGCATAATTTTGCAACACATGCGCTTTTATGTCAAAAGTCAACAGAATGTTACAGGACAAAGTTTAAGGTCGACAAAAAGCAAAATGTCTTAAAAATCATGCAAATGTCTTAAGACAATCGCATTTGTCTTAAGACATTTGACTATGTTTTGTAAATGCAAGCAAAAATTTTTTTAATCAAATAAGAAGTGGCTCTTTCCTATCAGCTGGGAAGAGCCGTTTTTTTCCGGGTAAATTTGCCGACAGGTTTTATTGTTGAAAGAATACCAATATCATTTGTGACCAATACGTTCTCCAAAATGAATTTCTTAAAATCACATAGTTTTTCTTAAGAAAAATCGATTTTTCTTAAGAAAAACCGCATAATTTTGCAACACAAGCGCTTTTATTTCGAAAGTTAACAGAATGTTACAGGACAAAGTTTAAGGTCGACAAAAAGCAAAATGTCTTAAAAATCATGCAAATGTCTTAAGACAATCGCATTTGTCTTAAGACATTTGACTATGTTTTATGAATGCAAGCAAAAAAATTTTTACGTTAATGCTGTTTTGTGGTAAAATTATAAATATGAAGGAACTTAGTGAAAAATTGCAACAGAATATTGCTGTTTTGCCGGAGCAGCCCGGAGTTTATTTGATGCGTGATGGTGATGGGAAGGTTATTTATGTGGGTAAGGCAGTGAATTTGAAGAATAGGGTACGGAGTTATTTCCGCAATCTCAGTGCCCATAGTGTGAAGGTGCGTTCCATGGTGGAGAGGATTGAGGATTTGGAGTTTATCCTTTGCCAGAGCGAGGCGGAAGCGCTGGTGTTGGAGTGCAATCTGATTAAGAAGTTTCGCCCCCGTTATAACATTAGTTTGAAGGATGACAAGTCCTATCCCTGTATTAAGGTTACTGTGCAGGATGAGTATCCCAGGGTGTTTCAGACCAGGCATCAACTGAGGGACGGGGCTCGGTATTTCGGACCATATACGGATGTGGGTTCCATGCAGGTGATGCTGGGGCTGCTGAAGAAGTTGTTCCCCCTGCGTACCTGTGTGAAGATGGGGACAAGGCCTTGCTTGAATTATCATATCAAGAGGTGTCCCGGTCCTTGCGGGGGGTTTGTTTCAAAGGAGGAGTATGCCCGGAGGGTGGAGTGCGTGCTGATGATTCTGGCGGGACGGACCAAGGATTTGGAGGAACAATTGGTTAAAAGGATGCTGGCTGCGGCGGAGGATACAAGGTTTGAGGAGGCGGCCAGCTACCGGGATTTGTTGAATGCACTGACCCGCCTGAATGAAAGTCATAAGGCAGTGGTGGGACGGGCGCAAAAACTGATGCTTGAGCGCACCCGGCTGGAGAATTTGCATTTGAAGGATGATGTGACCGCTGCGGCAGAATTGCAGCAGGTTTTGGGTATAGGGAAGAAGTTGGGGCGGATGGATTGTTTTGACATCAGTCATACCCAGGGGGCGGAGACGGTGGCCAGTATGGTGGTTTTTCGTGACGGGACTGCTTCCAAGAAGGACTACCGCAAGTATAAAATTCGCAGTGCGGAGGGTAAGCCGGATGATTTCAAGTCCATGCAGGAGGTGGTGTACCGCCGCTACAAGGAGTATGAGGATTTGCCTGATTTGATAGTGATAGACGGGGGCAAGGGGCAGCTTTCCAGTGCCGTAACGGTGCTTAAGGGTTTGGGATTGGATGATTTGCCGGTGGTCGGACTGGCGGAGAGGAATGAAGAGATTTTTAAACCGGGGGAAAAGGAGAGCATTTATTTACCACGGGAGAGTGCCGCTCTGCACCTTATCCAACGGATTCGTAATGAGGCCCACCGCTTTGCCATTACTTTTCACAGGCAGTTGCGCTCCAAACGGAATATGGTGAGTGTTTTGGATCATGTGGAGGGTATCGGACCCAAGCGGAGGGCGGCACTGTGGAAGCGTTATAAGACATTGGAGGAGATGCACGCCGCCACTTTGGAGGAACTGGCCGCCGTGGAGGGGATGAACCGGTTGGCGGCAGAAAATTTATTCGAGTTTTTCCATCGTTTTGAGGACGGAAAGACGGATGATGAGGGAGAAACCCCGATTTTCAAATGAAAGTCGGGGTTTTTGTTTGGAAATGTAATTTTTGTAACATTTTATGCATCGCGGCGAAAAAGTTTAAATTATCTTGACAAGGGAGCGTTGTGGTTTTATAATGAAGCAAAGTGGTAGCAAGTGGAGCAGAATGGAGGAGATCTTATGTTATTGGGTGAATATGCACATACGGTAGATGACAAGGGTCGTTTCATTATGCCCGTGAAGCTTCGTGATGCCTTGCACGATGGTTTCGTTATCACTAAGGGGTTGGACGGCTGCTTGTACATGTATAGTGTGGAGCAGTGGAAAATCCTTGATGCAAAGCTCGCAGCTCTGCCTTTGAGCAATAAGAATGCCCGTGATTTTGTCCGTTTTTTTGTCAGCGCAGCTACGGACAGTGATTATGACAAGCAGGGCCGCGTGCTTTTGCCACAAAATTTGCGGGATTATGCGAAGCTGGATAAGGATATAGTTATTGCCGGGGCGGGAACCCATGCAGAGATATGGAATGCAGAGGTTTGGAAGAAGAAGCAGGAGAACCTGGTTGAAAATATTGAGGAACTGGCAGAACAGATGAAGGATTTTGGGATTTGATGATGGAATTCCGGCATGTAAGCATTCTCAGGCAGGAATGTGCGGATTTTTTGGTTGCAGACCCTGAGGGAATTTACTTGGATTGTACTTTGGGCGGGGCCGGTCACAGCCGGGCTATTGCAGATAAATTGAATGCTAAGGGCACTTTGGTGGGCATGGACCAGGATGGGGACGCAATCCGGACTGCTGAGGAGAGATTAGTGGGACGTTTTCCCTGCAGGGTGGAGATTGTCCGGGAAAATTTCAAGAATCTTGATACGGTTTTAGACGGGTTGAATATCGCTAAGGTTGATGGGATTTTTTTTGATTTGGGTGTTTCCAGCTATCAACTTGATAATGCGGAGCGTGGATTCAGCTATAAGCAGGACGGTCCTCTTGATATGCGGATGGATAGGAATGGGGGTTTATCCGCTTACCAGGTGGTTAATTGTTACAGTGAGGACCGGCTGGCGGAGGTTATTTGGAATTACGGTGAAGAGCGTTGGGCCAGACGTATTGCCCGGTTTATAGTCCGGGAACGGGAAAAAAGGCCTGTTGCCACTACTTTTGAGTTGGTGGAGATTATCAGGAAAGCGGTTCCTAAGGGGGCAAGAAAAGAGGGACCCCATCCGGGGAAACGGACCTTTCAGGCAATTAGGATTGAGGTCAATAACGAGTTGAAGATTTTGGATAATACGATGCGGGCTGCGGTGGCAAGGTTGAAATCGGGCGGCCGTATTGGTGTCCTAACTTTTCACTCCCTTGAGGACAGAATAGTCAAGAAGGTTTTTCAGGAGTTGCAAAAGGGTTGTATTTGTCCGCCCCGTCTGCCCTGCGTGTGCGGGCGTAAGCCGTCCCTTAGGGAAGTGGGGAATGTTACTCCCGGTAATGATGAGATTGCAGCAAATTCAAGAGCCAGAAGTGCCAGGTTCAGGTTTGGGATAAAAGTTTGAGAGGTAGTATCCGATGAGACAGTTCAGAAGAATTGAATATGAAAATCTTGATACCAATTACAGTTACGGTAATTTGGCGGAGGATATCTGGGCTGCTGCAGAGCGGGAGGCCGAGGTTGTTCCCCTGCCGAAAAAGGCAGTAAAAAAGAAAAAATTCAAGTGGAATTTCTTCAAACGGGCTAAGAAACCTTTGGTCAGGGAGGAGAAAAGAGTATATCCTAAGGGTGGGCAGAACTATAGGGCGAAGTTGTTCAAATGGTCGTCTGCAATATGTTTCGGGATTGTTGCAATTGCATATTTTCTTTGTGTTGTAACCGGCAATCGGGTCGTTGAAACCCAGATGCAATTGGTTGCAGCGCAGCATGAGGAAACCCGTCTGATGAAGGAAATCAGTGAAATGCAAATAGCGGTGGAACAGTTGAAGGGACCTGAGAGAATCCGGGAGATGGCTTCATCAAAATTAGATATGGTGGTAGCGAGGGATAATGTTTACGTGAATGCGTCTAAGTCAGAGACAATTGCTGAGTGGTATCACTCCAGGTCGGTGGATGATACGTTTTGGGTTTTGGGGAAATGATAAAAAGGCGCAAAGCGCAGGGAAGGAAAGATGGTCCTACGATTAGAGTGGGGAGGATACTATGTCAAAGCATCTTGTGCAGATTACGGAGACTTTAACTGAATTTGAGTTGTACGGGGACATAAATCAGAGTATTACGGATATTACAGCTGACAGTAGGACCGTTCAACCGGGTGGACTTTTTGTTGCTTTAAGAGGCGCCACAGTTGACGGTCATTCTTTTTTGGAACAGGCCGTGAAGAAGGGGGCCAAGGCCCTTGTGGTGGATACATTGCCCAAGAAGTTGCCCGAGGGTGTGGGAGTGGTTCTGGTTCCTGACACAAGGGAAGCAATGGAGGTGCTTGCTCCATATTTCTTTGATTATCCGGGACGAAAATTGCGGATGATAGGTGTTACGGGAACAAACGGAAAAACTACAACCACCAATATCATACAGAAAATCCTGAATGCCGCCGGGCATAAAGCAGGATTGGTTGGCACTATAAATATGGTGGTGGGGGATGAGGTGATTGTTAGTCACAACACTACCCCGGACGTAATCGATTTGCAGAGGGTTCTGGCCGCCATGGTGGAAAAGGGTTGTGATTATTGCGTGATGGAAGTTTCCAGTCATGCCCTGGTTTTGAAGCGGGTGGCGGGTGTGGAGTTTGATTGTGCAGTTCTGACGAATATTACCCAGGACCATTTGGATTTCCATAAGACCATGGATAATTATAGGGATGCCAAAAGCATTTTGTTTGAGGGTTTGAGCGAAGGGGGAAAGCCCAATAAAACTGCGGTGTTCAATATGGATGATGCTTCTTCCCCCGTTATTATGGCTAAAACCGGGACGTCTGTCCTAACCTATGGTATGCAGGATGCTAATGATATTTATCCGAAAGATATAAAGATTTTTGCCAAAGGGATGGATTTAC
>JAZLMD010000017.1:0-11339 GCA_045598465.1 Acidaminococcaceae bacterium
GTGGCTGATTTTGTGGGTTGGCCGGAGGCCCAGCTGCCATTGAGTGAAGCGGTACTCTATATTTGTAATGCACCCAAATCCAACTCTGCCACTTTGGCTATTGATTATGCCAGGGCGGATGTGCGGAACAATAAAACCGGCAATGTTCCCATTCATCTGAGGGACGGACATTATCCCGGTGCGGCCCAACTGGGACATATGGTGGACTACAAATATCCACATAGTTTTGGGGGCTGGGTGGAACAACAGTATCTGCCCGACGAACTCTTGGGAGTGGAATATTATCGCCCCACCGGTCATGGGGAAGACAAGGGTTGCAGGCAACCAAAAAAATGCAAATAGATGCACGGCTGCAGGCCATCGCCAAATTTGTCCCCCAGGGTGTAAAAATAGCCGACATCGGCTCTGACCACGCCTATCTGCCGGCCTTTTTGCTGAAAGAAAAGAAAATTGCTTTTGCTATTGTTACTGATGTGGCGGCGGCACCTTGCAAAATGGCGAAAACAACATTGGCCATGCAGGGGGTGTCTGCCGGTGCACAGGTGCGTCAGGGTGACGGACTTAAGGTTTTGCAACCCGGGGAATGTGATACCATTGTCATGGCAGGTATGGGCGGTATTACAATTATGGAAATAATGGCCGCTTGTCCGGATGTGGCCAAATCCGCCGGACGGCTGATTTTACAGCCCATGATTGCTGCGGACAAACTGCGGCGTTTTCTTGCGAATGAGGGTTATGGAACAGTGGCGGAAGATTTGGTGGAAGACGGTAAATATCTTTATGAAATTATAGTTGTTTCTGCCAGAGCACCGGTTGCGGATACGGATGCGGTGGGATATTTGGTGGGACCGAAACTTTTGCAGGAACAACATCCCTTGTTACCTAAACAAATTGCCAGACAAAAGGATATTTTGCTCAGGGTTTGTGGTGGTATGGAGCGAAGCCCTGGGGCCATTAACAGTAAAAAATACAAGGAGACAAAATGCTTATTAGAGATGCTGTCGAAATTATGAACCAAATTGCCCCTGCCGAATTGAAACTGGATTGGGATAATCCCGGTCTGCAATTGGGCAGGTGGAACAGAAAAGTCACCAAGGTGCTTTTTGCCTTGGATTTGACTCCTGAAGTGGTGGAAGAGGCCGTGGGCAGGCAAGTGGAACTGATTATCACCCACCATCCTGTTTTTTATCGTAAAATGGGAAGAATCGCTGACGATGAATGGCAGCAGGAACTGCTGCTGACCTGCAGTGAAAATAAAATTGCCGTTTTTGCGGCCCATACCAATTGGGATGCCGCCAAAGGCGGTGTGAATGACGTTCTGGCTAAGGCATTGGGCTTGAAGAACATCAGGTATTTGGATACCTCTGTCAAAGTGGGTAGGATGGGAATTGTACCTGAAACAACCTTGGAGGAATTTGTCAAAAAAGTGAAAAATACTCTGGGCCTTAATGCTGTCACTTATGTTGACGGCGGCAGGAAAGTGCATAAAGTTGCGGTTTGCGGCGGTGCAGGTATGGATCTGCTGGATATTGTTTTTTCCAGTGGTTGTGATACCTTTGTCACAGCGGACATTAAATATCATCAGGCCCAAACAGGGGCCTATCAGGGGTTGAACCTGATTGACGGCACCCATCAGGGAACAGAAATGCCGGCCATGCAGGATATGTTAAAAAAATTTGCCAAACTGAGCGGTTTGGAATGCTTCCTGGCCAAAGAGACCAAAATAATGAAAGTGATTTGAATTAGGTGAAAAAATGATTGCAAATATGAAAATTGGTGAAAGAGTTTATGCGGCGTTTATCGTTAGGGTTCAAAAAATCGGACTGGGCAGTACGGGGAAACCTTTTGGCAGGGGTTTTCTGGAGGATTCCTCCGGGCAGGTGGGGTTCATCACTTTTGATGTATCCAGTATTGAAAAACTCAAAGTATTGGAACAGCCCACACCCATGATGATTGCCGGGGCGGTGGATGGCAACAAATTCAACAGCGGTACGGAAACCAAATTGCAAATAATGGTGCAAAAAATAACGGAATTGCTGCCGGAGGACGATGTTTCCAACCTGTTGCCCATCGGGAAATTTGACCGTGAGCAATATGAAAATAAATTCAAAAAATTGATTGATTCTCTGAACAGTCCCGTTCTGAGGACTCTGGTGCAAACAATCTTTGACGATGATTTTTACAAAATTTTTATAAAAAATCCAGGCGGCAAAAAACTTCACCATGCTTACTTGGGTGGACTTTTGCAGCATACTGTGGATGTGACCGAATTGGCCAAAAGCATGGGGGAGACCATTGGAAATGTGAATATGGACCTGGTGGTGGCAGGGGCCCTGCTGCACGACATTGGCAAAACCAGGGAAATTTCCGCTAATTATGGTTTTGACTATACCTATTCTGGCCGCCTGATGGGTCATATTGCGGTGGGGGTGATGCTGGTGCAGAGTGCGGCGGAGAAACTGAAAATGCCTATGGATGTACTGGAGCCGCTGGTACACATCATCCTCAGTCATCATGGGGACGGGGAAAAAGGCAGCCCCGTAGTGTGCGGCACCAAAGAGGCCTTTATTGTCCATTATGCGGATGAATTGGACGCCACCATGAATCAATTCAAAACAGGAACCGGTGACACTTGGACTTTTAATCAGATGTTACACAGATTTCTGCTCAATGGAAATTCGTAAGTGAGTTAAAGGAGGAAGAAAAATGGGGGAAAGTGAGTTGAAAAATTGTAGAACCAAAGAGGAGTTGGTAGAACTCGACAGGGAGAACAAACTGACGGATGAGGAATTGGAAAAGATAACAGGAGGGGAATATGGACCTAATCCAAATGAAGTTAAGCCTGGAACTTATGGGCCGAAAGTTATACCGCCTGTTCCAAATCCTGACATTGGTTCGATGACCCAAAAATAATGTAACGGGTTAACAGGCAAATAATTTTTATATACGTAAACAATTTTTGATATTAAAAACTGTCCGGACAAATTTTTTGACGGACAGTTTTTTTATGGGATTTTGTTTGTGTATGGGCGGAGCCGGTTGGAAAGGGCTAATGATTAGAGCAGGAAAGTTAGCAGAGTGCGAACCATCTTTTATTAGTGTTGATTTACATGAAGATCAGTTTATAACATAAAATCAAGCCAATAGTAAGCATGATAGTGGCTATAACACGATTAGAACGGTTAAGACAGGTAACCTGAAACCACAGAACGGTCAGTCCCAACAGAGATGTCAGGGTATAGAAAATCAGTTCTTGGTCACAGGATGTGGGGATAAAGAATGCCTGCAGGGGGATGAGAAAAGTGCAGGTCAGCATATAGGCGAATATGATGTTGCATACAAATAATTCCGGAGGTGCGTTATTCTTTAGCCAGGTTACGATAATACAGATATTGGGCAGTGCCACCAGCAGTACGGAATATATTAACAGGATAATTTCATATAAAGTGTGTCCTCCTCCTACCCAAAAAAGTTCGCTCTTGAAGTTACAGAAGGCCAGCGATAAAGTATAAACTATGGAATAGAACAAAATGTAGGCAAGGGCTTTCGTATTTGATTCTTTGACGGTACTTTTAATTTTGTAGTCACCCAGTTCCAACATTCTCATGATATCATAACAGAACATTAGGAAGATGATACCCATGGGAATAATTTTGGCATAGGTAAAACTTCCTCCTTCCAAGCCATAGAGCAAGTAAACTGTGCAGGTGGCAAACAAAAAGGGTATTTCCAACCGGGCCGCACTCAGGGTGTAGTTAAACGGTCTCAGCATTGCTAAGAGGGGGAGATAGAAAAACAAGTCAAAAGACAAATAAGCAAAATGTAAGCTGATGGGTGATGTTGGAATAAGCTGCAGGATGCCTACCAAAGTATAAGCGGTATTGGGCAGCGTGCACACAAATGCCATTATGATACTTAACCAGAATTTGGGAATTTGTTGATTTCTTAATCCCCAAGAGCATAGTTTATTGACCAAAAAATAAGTTGCTACGCAAGCGGCCAATGAGCTGACGGTAAATTGAAAGAGCAGAGAGAGAGTCATCTTATATCCCCTTAAATCTTGTGATTCAACAAATACTGATAGGTGCGTTTAATTACATTCTGTTGCAGATTGCGATAGAAGAATTTGTAGTCGTACAGATGGTAAACACCGTCCGGGAACATTTTTGTTCTGAAGTCGGCAGGGTTCAAATCAGGAAGTTTCAATGTTCCCCTTTTTTCGTCAATATAAACCCGGCCCACGCCTTTGACTACCTTTTTAACCTTGCCGTTCTTGTCGGTGGATACAAAACCTAAGTTTTGGGTATCGTCTGCAACAGTTCCGTCGGTTTTCCAGTTCAAAGGATTAATGTTCATGGTGCGTACCCCCTTGGGAACCAGAAGGGAGCTTTCCGTATCCACACTTTCCGTATTCAGGGCAATTACTACACCGGTGTCCAATTCTCCCTGAGCCGGTTGCAACAGAGGATAACGGGCAGTATCCGCTTTGGTCAGCCGCCAGCCGATGGCGTATGCTGCTACTAAGTTATTTTTTAACCTGGGGTCGTTATAAAAATCAGGATCCTTCAGCAATCTCAGCATCATATCCGCACCTTGGGAAAATCCGGCCATGATAATGGGACGGTTGCAGTTATATTTGTCCAAATAAATGCGAAAAGCACGTTTGAGGTCGCTGAAGCCGATACTCTTATGATATTCTGTGCGGGCAGGTGACATTTGGTAGACGGGAAAAGCCACCTGACGGTACAGGGGGGAGAACATGGCTCCCATTGAGTCATAGATACCCCGCTCCATATTTAAAGCGCCTAAAAAGTAATCCCGAATTTTTGGATCATCCATATTGGCGTTTAAATTTTTGTGCCAGCCCAAATCCACAGTGGGGCATACTAAGAAGCAGTCCGCCGGTTTGGTAAGCTGACGGTGGGTTTCACAGAAAATCCAATTTTCTTCGTTGTTATAGTTGGGACCATCGGTGGTGGCGGATAAGGCCGCATAGGAAAAAGGCCAGACAAACAATGGCACCAGGACAAGCAGGGAACTTAAAAATGAAGTATCCAGCACAGTTGTATCGAACATAAAAGTACCTCCCAAAGTTGCAGTTATTTTACCAAAGTGAGATGTTGTTTGCAAGCAAATATTTACATATATACGAATATTGAAAAATTGCATGTTTGTGGTATAATTCATAACTAATATAGTGGTTGTAACCGTTCACACAAAAGTTCGATGATGACAGTAGTGGGAGGAAATTATTTTGGAAGAGATTGTTGAATTTATTAAAAAGCATGTCTATTTGGCGTTAGGAGCCATTTTTTTGGCAGTGGTATGTGCTGTTCTTCTGATGTCTTTTTATGCTGACAGAGAGATGCATGCCAGGGGCAGGACGGATTTTTTTGTTAAATTTGCCCGTGTTGCGGCGAATTATGGCGCAGACAACGAATTTGACAAAAACCTGGTATTAGGTTTGGCGGAAAACTTTCAGGGTGAAAGTTATGCCGAAAGATGCGAAAAAGTGGAGAAGATTAGCAGACGTCTGGTGAAGGAATACTGTTTTGCCGGCGTGGCGGATAAGGACGGTAACGTTCATACTTCTACTCACTGCGACTATAATATTGGTGACAGAGATTATTTTCTTGCCCTGAAAAACGGATTGGAAATTATCGAAACAGATTCCAATAACTACACTTACGACGGTAAGGAAAGAATTCTTTATATGATGGCCAGAATTAAAGATGCTAATGGTGATTTTGACGGTACGGTTTTTCTTGCGAAGAGAGCATCTGAGGCCTTGAATTATATTGATGTTGACTACTTTAATAAGCAAATCCCCAGTTTCCTGATAAGACCTGACGGTCAGGTTGTAGCATACAGGGGACAGCAGTTCCTCACTGATAATTTTTTGAATTTTTTGGAATCCTACTCTGATAATTGTCACAGCGTTGTGAGCAGGATACGTAAAGATATTGAAATCAATACAAAGGGTATGCTGACTTGCGATTATGACGGCGGCAGTTCTATTGCTTATTATCCGGTGGAATCAGTCGGCAGGGAGAAACAGGATTATATTGTGTTCATCATGCCTGACAAATTGGTGGCTGACGATATTAATATTGCTATGGTCAGGATGAACAAATATTTGGCTCTCGGTGTTGTTATTGTCATGTTGCTGGTGGGCTCTGTTCTCTATATTTATTTGCAGATGGATGCCAAAATTGAAAATTTGTCCTATGTGTCTCCCGTAACGGGAGGACCAAATGTGCAGTCCTTGTGTAAAACTTTGGAAAAAGAAAAATGGACGGATTTCAATTTGTCGGTTATGAATATCGATGGCTATTACAGAACTTTGCGTCACCGTAATTTGGCTCAGATGCAGGACCTGATGGCCAAATTATGGCGTACCTTGGACCACGAGTTTGCCGGAGGAGATGTGAAAATTGCTTATGTCCACAGCCATTATTTTGCCCTTGCCATCAGAAAAAGTCAGGATGAGATAGGGGAAATCCTGGACAAGATTACTAAAAGTACCATTAAGTTCTGCCAGGTGAATAATGTGGGCATTCTTTACCCCCGTTTCGGTGTGTTGCAGGAGGAAAGTGTTAATCAGGGATTACAAGATGATTTGGGACGTATTGCCAGCATTACGGTTTCTCATGATTTCCAACGTGACGGCAAGAACTATATGTTCTGTGACACTGAGGAAGATGTGTTGACTATTCACAGAGGCAGAATGCTCTCTTTCTTTGAGGATGCGGTTAACTCCCATGCTTTCAGGGTAGAGTATCAGCCCAAAGTCAACAGGGAAGGTAAGCTGGTTGGCAGCAAAATAGTATCCTCATGGAAAATGGAGGACGGTAGGGTTCTGCCTGCATCGGATTTTTTGGTTACCCTGTCACGTCAAGGTCTTTTGCCCAGGTTGGATATGATGAATTTCCGCACGGTATGTACCCAGTTGCGGAAGTGGAAGGAAGCGGGTGTGAAAATTCTGCCGGTGTCGGTATTCATATCAGAAGCGTCTTTCTATCAGGAGGACCTGGTCCGGGATTACAAGGTTATGACGGAAGTGGCCGGAGTTTCGCCGGAGAATATTCAAATTGAAATCAGTGAATCCTCTATGGTCAATGTGGCTAATATCCAAAAGATTTTGGAAGATTTCCGGGCCGCAGGGTTCAGGATTATTTTAGGTGACTTTGTGAACGGTGTTAACGGGTTGGCAAAGATTCCTCAAAACCTTATTGATTATTTGAGCTTGGGGCGGATTGTTGAGTGGGTGGATACTGATAACGGCTATGTGGTTTGCAAAGGCATTGTGGCTATGGCCAAAAAGATTGGTATGAAAGTTATTCTTGGTCATATTGATTCTGAACAACGCAGGGCCAAAGTTGATGAAATGGACTTTGATGAATTGACAGGTGCCTGTGTGGGTGCGGCTTTGCCTGCGGATAAATTTACTAAACTTCTGGAGAAGAATGGGGTGGCATTATGACTTCTGTAATTATTGTGGTGGCGCTGATATGCTTTTGTTTGGCATACAGATTTTACGGCAGATGGCTCAACAAATATTTCTTCACCAACAAGGATGAGGAAATGCCTTCGGTGTACTTGAGGGATGATATGGATTATTTTCCCGCTTCATTCGGAATGTTGTTTGCCCATCATTTTTCTTCCATTGCTGGGGCGGGTGCCATCATTGGTCCTGTGGCGGCAGGTGCCATGTTTGGCTGGGTGCCGGCTTTGCTGTGGATTGTTTTTGGCTGTATCTTTGTGGGCGGGGTGCATGACATCAGTTCTTTAGCCATGTCTTTGAAACATGACGGCCTGTCCTTGGCGGAAGTTGTACAAAGAACCTTTGGCAAGCGGGTGCATTTCCTCGTACTTTTGGTTTTTTGGATTTCTTTGGTGCTGGTGGTGGCGGCATTTCTTGATTTGACCGCTCTGACCTTTAACGAATCTCCGGCGGTGGGTTTTACGGTTACTTTGACTGTAGTGCTGGCCTTTGTGCTGGGTGTGGGAGTATATATTTTTCACATTGGCTTGGGAAAGACCACTTTGTTGTTATTGCCCTTCTTCTTTTACATTTTGCATTACGGGGCATATGACCCCGCTGTGCAGGAAATATTCAACATTTCCATCAATAATTGGCGGGTGGTTATTGTCGGCTACTTTTATTTGGCTAGTGTCCTGCCGGTCTGGTTGCTGATGGAGCCCCGTGATTATATCGCTTCCCTGTTTCTGTATGCGGGGATTGCCTTGGGTGTTGTGGGTATGTTTGTCACCGGTTTCAAGGTACCTGCAGAGATGATGCTGCAACCTTTCTATGGTTGGAACTCCGTTATGGGAAACCAGAGCATGTGGCCAATCCTGTTCATCACTATTGCCTGTGGGGCGGTGAGCGGTGCCCATTCAATGATCAGCGGTGGCACCACTCCCAAACAGTTGGCCCGTAATGAACAGGCGCTTTCGGTCGGCTATGGAGCTATGTTGCTGGAGGGTGTGGTTGGTGTTATTTCCTTGGGAACGGTTATGTTGAACGGCGGCTTGCTGACCCAGACCCCATTGAATTGTTTTGCTGTAGGTTTTGGCCGGATGGTGCAGAATTTGGGATTTGACGGTCATTTGGGCAATGTTATGGGCTTTATGCTTGTAAACTGTTTCCTCCTGACCACATTGGATTGTCTGACCCGTGTGGGACGTTATCTTTTGCAGGAAATTACTCATAAACGCCTGAGCAGTTTCATGGCAACCGCCCTGACCCTGTTTGCAGCGCTGTGCCTGATTGTGGTGGAGACCCATGGAAAAAGAATCTGGGAAGTTATTTGGCCTATATTTGGTGCCACTAACCAGTTGATAGCCGGCATCACCCTTTTGCTGGTATGCCTGTGGCTTTTGCGGACAAAATCTAATAAAATTGCTTTTGTGGTTTTTCCCACCATCTTTATGTTGGTCACCAGTTTTGCTGCTTTGGCGCTTTTGGTGGTAAATGAAAATTTGTTGTTTATTCGTGTGATTTCCTTTGTTTTCATCGGACTCACACTCATATTGGTATGGTCGGTGAATGCAGAGGTTGATTTAGTCAATGTGGTTTCAACTCTTTTGAAAAAGAAACGGAGCCAATAGGCAATAGGCATTAGGCAATAGGCAATAGGCCATAGGCATTAGGCAATAGGCAATAGGCCATAGGCATTAGGCATTAGGTTTAAGGGCGCAAGGCGCAAGGCGTAGGGCGTAAGGACGGTAAGATGGTCCTATAATTAGAGCAGGAAAGTCGGCATAATGCGAACTCTCGTCCGCACCTAAAGGGGCGGGGGACCGGCGATAGGTTTATCCGGTGGCCGGTGGTGGGGTGAGCAATTACGCTGTTACTAATGAAAAGCTCAAAACTTAAAGTTATGGAAATATGTTCCTGTAATTAGAGCAGGATAGAGGGTTGAGCAATCAGCCAACAGGGTTGAGTAAAGTTTGTATTGTTGCTAACTTTTCTGAACCCTGACTACTGTTGGCTGATGGCTGGAGCGGAGCGATAAGGTGGTGGGGTGAGCAATTACGCTGTTGCTAATGAAAAGATAAAAACTAAAAGTTATGGTAATATGTTCCTACAATTAGAGCAGGGAATAAAACAGACCGCAGCATGTTTTGCAATCAGCGAGTGTTTTTTCTTGACAAATTCATTAAAATATTACTATAATGTGTAAAAGTAGAGGAATACTTACTGACCCTACTTGCGATGAAATTATGACCTGGGTTAAAGAGGACTGACGATGAAAAAGATTTTTAGTTTGACAACTGAAAACATTGATAAGATTTCCCAAGAGCTTTTTGAATTTTTGCAGGCAGAAAAACAGGTCAAAGAGGACGTTATCCGTGCCCGTTTGAGTGTTGAGACCGCTTTGCTGCACTGGTTGGAACATTGTAATGATGGGAAGTCGGTTACAGTTGATTGCTGCAAGCGTTTTAACCGTTTTGTTATCCGGTTGGCAATGAAAGGGGATTTGTGTGACCCTGTGCATCTCAATGAGGAGGACGAAGCCATAGAGTTTATTACAGCGCTGCAGGGTAATTTGGGATTGTCGGCTGCTTATAAGTATGAGTATGGTTTCAATATTTACACCATAAAGTTGCCCATGTTAGCTATTGGCAGTTCTGTTAAGATTGGTCTGGCTATTGTACTTGCGGTGCTGACCTGGTTGTTGGTGGGAATGATTCCGCCCCAAATTGGCATATATTTCCGTTCGTATGTGATTGATCCCACGTTGAATATGTTGATGGGGCTGGTGGCTGCCGTGGCAACTTTTTTGATTTTCTTCAATGTGTGCAGTGCCATTTGCGGCATGGGCAATTTGGCCACTTTGTCCAGGTTGGGCGGCGGACTGATGAAGCATTGCCAGTTAAAAGATTTTGCCGCTCTTTTAGTGGGCACGGTGGCCGGCCTTTTGATGTTTGATGTTTTGGATTTTTCCGGCGGGTTTTCATTGGAATTGCTTGGCAATGTTTATAAAATGTTCCTGGGCGTGGTGCCTAACAATTTATTAGCACCTTTTATCAATGGCAATACTTTGCAAGTTTTGTTTTTGGCGGTCAGTTTCGGTACGGTGCTGTTGATTTTGGATCAGCAGGTAAAGGGCGTGAAAAGTATAATCTGTGAGATTAATATTCTTTTGATGACTATTATCGATTATTGTTGCGATTTGTTGCCGTTGATGGTTTATCTAAGTTTTACCAGTATTTTGGTAAGCGGAGCGGTAAATTCAGTTCTGTCTGTGTGGAAAGTAATAGCGGTATTTTTTGTCGTGTGCGGTGTTTTGACTTTGTTCGATACTCATTTGACTGCTTTAAGAAATCATTTTGATATCAAAAAGCATTTTGCCAGGGTTATGCCCATAAGCGTGTTGGCCTTTACCACCTGCAGTACGGCGGCCTGTATTCCGGCGATGAACAAAACTTTGAAGGATGAGGGAGTGGATACCAAATATCGTGATTTTGCCCTGCCATTGTGCCAAATGATGGTTGTTCCGGGGACAGCTTCGGTCTTTATTATTATCGTTTTGGGGCTACTGAGTGTATATCACCATACTCTTTCCTGTCCTGAATTGGTGGTGTTGATGCTCAGCGTATACCTGACGGCTTTGGCGACGCCTCCGGTGGCCGGCGGTGATATTTCCGTTATGACTTTATTGTTGATGCAGGTGGGTTTGCCCAAAGAAACGGTTGCAACCTATATTGCCATAAGTTTGTTCTCCAACATGATTGGTACTTGTCTTAACAAGACCGTAGTTATGAATAGTGTTTTTGCCTGTGCCGCCAGGGATGGCAAGATTAGGGTTGAGGGTTGAGGGTTGAGGGTT
>JAZLMD010000018.1:0-4271 GCA_045598465.1 Acidaminococcaceae bacterium
TTTGGGGCCGTTTTGTTGGTGGCTGCCGGTTGGGGCGGTTGGTCCTATTATTCCGCCGGGAAGCAGGATTTGACGAATATTAAGACGGGTACTGTGGTAAGGGGGACTTTGACCAGGAGTATCAGTGCCACCGGTTCTTTGAGCGCAGTTGATAATGTGGATATTTCTTCCAAGATTACCGGCCGGATTGTGGATGTGCTGGTACAGGAAAATCAGCATGTGTCCGCAGGGGATGTGCTGGTGCGTTTGGATGATACGGCCCTGAGGGCCACCATGAATCAGATGGGTGCCAAATTGGTTCAGGCTAGGAATGATTTTGACCGTTATAAGAATCTGTTGGGCAGGGGCGCCATCAGCGCATCGGATTATGATCAGTACGAGGCCAATTATTTGGTGGCCCAGAGCAATTATACCAAGGCGGCTAGCGATGTGGCGGATACGGTTATTACCAGCCCCATTGACGGTTATATTATCGGCAAGCCCACCCCCGTTGGGCAGACCATTTCCAGCGGTATCAGCACCCCCCAGGTTATCATGAGCGTGGCGACTTTGGACGATATGCAGATTGAGACACTGGTGGATGAGAGTGATATCGGCCAGGTGAAGGTGGGGCAGAAGGTCCGCTTTACGGTGGATGCCTATAACAACGAAACTTTTACCGGCAAGGTGCGGTTGGTGAGCCGCAAGGCCAAGACCGAGAATAATGTAATTTATTACACAGTGTATGTTTCCGTTGATGATGCCAAGGGGAAGCTGCTCCCCACCATGACCGCCAGGGCGGAGATTATTGTGGATGAAATGGATAACGCTTTGTCAGTACCTTTGAATTGTATCAATGTGGAGGGCAAGCGGCGTTATGTGACTTTGTATAATGACAAGAGCAAGGAGAGCCGGCAGGTGGATATTCAGACCGGTATGGCCAGTGAGGACAGGGTGGCCGTGGTTAGTGACGATTTGCAGGATGGGGATGTGTTGTTGGCGAGGAAGGCAGTGAAGAAGCAGACAGGCGTGAGGGCCGGCGGCCCTCGTCTGTAACGTGTTAAAAATCCGTTATACTGTGTCACTGCGGCATAATTTTGACCTCGATGACCGCAAGGTCAATCTCGCCCAAAATTTGCCTTGTTCCTTGTCTAACGAATTTTTACCTACGTTACACTGTATCGTTGCCGTTATACTGTGTCACTGCGGCATAATCTTGACCTACATTATACTCATGTTACTGGGACATAATCTTGGCTTCGAAGGGGGAAAGATGGAATGGCTGTAATAGAATTGAAAGATATAATGAAAACCTATATTATGGGCGACAGTACGGTACATGCCCTGAACCATGTAAATGTGAAGATTGATTATGGTGAGTTCACTGCCATTATGGGACCCAGCGGCAGCGGCAAATCCACCATGATGAATATTCTGGGTTGTTTGGACCGGCCCACCAGCGGGGAGTATTATTTGGACGGCAAGGAGATTGCGGGTTACAACGATGATGAGCTGGCCCACACCCGCAATGCCAAGATCGGTTTTGTGTTCCAGAATTTCAATCTGTTGTCCAAGCTTACGGCCCAGGGCAATGTGGCTTTGCCTCTGGTTTATGCCGGGGTGCCTGAACAGGAGCGTATGGAGCGGGCGAAGCAGGCCCTGGAGGCGGTTGGGTTGGGGGCCCGGCTGGAGCACAAGCCCTCGGAGATGAGCGGCGGCCAGCGGCAGCGGGTGGCTATCGCCCGGGCTTTGATCAATAATCCTGCCATTATTATGGCGGATGAGCCCACAGGGAATTTGGACACCAAGTCCAGTTATGAGATTATGGATATTTTTGACCGCCTACACAAGGAGGGAAAGACCATTGTTATGGTTACCCATGAGCCGGATATTGCGGAAAAGACCAAGCGTATTTTGGTGATGAGGGACGGTCAGTTGGTCAGTGACGAGAGAAGGTGAAATTATGTTTCATGAATCCATAAAGATGGCTTTGGACGGCATGTTGGGAAACAAACTTCGCACTTTGCTGACTTTGTTGGGTATTATTATCGGTGTGGGTGCGGTTATAGCCATGGTTTCCCTGGGGTTCGGGGTCAAGGAGAGCATTAAGGAAAATATCTCCAAACTCGGCAGTAATACTTTGATGGTTATGAGCGGCGGCCGTACCGCCACCGGGGCCCGTCTTGCCAGCGGCGAGGGTGTGAAGCTGACGGTGGAGGATATGGAGGCCATTGAAAAACAGGTGGACGGGATTGCGGGCATTAGTGCCACTGTGAGCCGTTCCTATCAGATGGTGTATGGCAATCAGAATTGGACATCCCGGGTGGAAGGTACCACCCCCAGCCATTTTGATATTCAAAATTATGAATTTGCGGAGGGCCGCAGATTCGGTCAGCGGGATTTGAACAGCCGGAACCGGGTGGCGGTAATCGGCAAGACGGTGGCGGATAATCTTTTTGATGGTGATGACCCGGTGGGGCAGACCATCAGGATTAACAAGGCCCCTTTCAAGGTTATTGGCGTGTTGAAGGAGAAGGGCCAGTCCGGGGGCGGGTATAATCAGGATGATGTGGTGTTTGTGCCCCTGACCACCGCTATGAACAGAATGATGGGGGTTACCAATGTACAGAGAATTACCATTCAGGCGAGGGATGAAAATGTCATTAACGATGTACAGGCGGAGGTGGAGCAGGTGCTTCGCATCCGGCACAAAATCAAGGACGGCTCCTATGACGATTTTACCATTAACAATATGGCGGCGGTAATGGAAACCATGATGAGTACCGCCAATACGATAACCATGCTGCTGGGGTGTATTGCCGCTATTTCCCTTCTGGTGGGTGGCATCGGCATTATGAATATTATGTTGGTATCCGTGACGGAGCGGACCAGGGAAATCGGTATCCGTAAGGCGTTGGGTGCAACTTATGACAATATTCTTCTGCAGTTTCTGATTGAGGCCATGGTTATTGGTGTGGTGGGAGGATTCCTGGGTGTGGTTATCGGCGTGGGGGCAAGTTATGCCATCAGTTTCCTCCTGGGCTGGAAAACGGTAATCAGCGTGGTGGCCATTGTGGTGGCGGTGGCCTTCAGCGTGGGGATCGGGCTTTTCTTCGGCATTTATCCCGCAAGAAAGGCGGCACTATTGGATCCCATAGAGGCGTTGCGTTATGA
Source organism: Acidaminococcaceae bacterium (assembly GCA_045598465.1). Taxonomy (GTDB): domain Bacteria; phylum Bacillota; class Negativicutes; order Acidaminococcales; family Acidaminococcaceae; genus Phascolarctobacterium_B. The sequence goes on from JAZLMD010000018.1 coordinate 3,154, forward strand.
GTGAAAAGCACCGGACGGGCGTAACGGAATATTTGGGGGCTTTGTGGCGATATCTACAAAGTCCCAAAACTGTTTTTGACATCAGGGACAGGGGCAAGGCCCTGATGTTATTTTTTGTTACGGTAATTTTGTTACAGGGTCTTGTTAAAATTGTATTCACTTGATATAATAAAAGTCACTGCTTTTTGGGGAGATTGTTGATTGATGAGGCCTTGGGGAATTTTGGGCGGGAGTTTTGATCCCATCCATAACGGGCATATACTGTTGGCACAGAAAGTGCGTGACAGTTTGCAATTGGAAAAAGTCATATTTATTCCCGCTTATGTTGCACCCCATAAGATTGGGCAAAGTTTTGCTTCGGCAGCAGACAGGTTTGCCATGACCGGGCTGGCTGTGGAAGGTATCAGTGATTTTTCTGTCAGTGATGTGGAACTCAGGCGGGGAAGCATCAGTTATACCATCGATACTATGTTGGAGTTGAAGCAGATGTATCCCCGGCAGGAGTTTTACTTTATTATCGGGGCGGACAGTGTGCCCCAGTTGAAAACCTGGAACAGGATTGAAGAGCTTTTTGCATTGGTGAAATTTGCGGTGGTGTATCGGCGCGGTTATGAGGATGTGCTGGAAAGGGCCAGGGAAGATTTCGGTGTAAGGGCGGAGCGGATTGTGATGGTACATACTACGGAGTGTGATGTGAGCAGCACAGCCGTCCGTCAAAAGGTACAGGCGGGGCAAAGTATCAGGGATATGGTGCCGGCCGCCGTGGCGGAGTATATTGGGAAGAATGGTCTCTATAGATGAAATTAAAGATAAACTGAAAACAGAGTTAAAACCCAGCCGTTATGAACATTCCCTAAGGGTCTGTGAAGCGGCTTTGGAGTTGGCGGAGCGGTACGGATTGCCGAAGGACAAGGTGGCTTTGGCCGCTATTTTGCACGATTGCGGCAGAAAGGTTTCTGTCGGGGACAGCTTAGCCAAGGCCAGGGAACTGGGGCTGGAGATAGATTTTGTGGAAGAGCACCAGCCCATTCTGCTTCACCAGAAACTGGGGGCGTATTTTGCGGAGCATGAGTACGGCGTCAGGGACGGGGAAATTTTGGAGGCCATCCGCCGTCACT
>JAZLMD010000019.1:0-2204 GCA_045598465.1 Acidaminococcaceae bacterium
TAAACCCTGCTGAAACAACCCACTGCCCGTTTTTGGGCAATCACACCGATTTTTATCTTTTTACTACGGTTTTCCCTCACCGCCGCCCCAATCTCCCCGAATGTTTGGCAAAGAATCACTTTGGCTTTGGGCGCATAATGCCGGTACTTCATACCCGGTGCTTTGGGTACTGCGGCTTCCACCCCCTGCAAAGCGGGGTCAAGCTGCACCGCCCCCAAAAGATGCTCCACCAACTCCACCGTAATTCCTCCCGGGCGCAGAATAGTTACGGGATTGGTGGTGGTGTCAATAATTGTACTTTCCACCCCCACACTACATTCCCCACCGTCAAGAATGGCGGCAATTCTGCCCTCCATGTCTTCCAGCACATCCCGGGCATTGGTGGGGCTGGGGCTGCCGCTGAGGTTGGCGCTGGGGGCCGCAATGGGAACACCTGCCGCCCGAATCAGTTCCTGGGCATCCCTATTGGCAGGATAGCGTATGGCCACCGTATCTAAACCCGCCGTCACCACATCGGGAATATTTTTATTTTTCTTCACCACCAAAGTCATGGGACCGGGCCAAAATTCACCTGCCAAAAGAATGGCGTTCCTGGTCAAATTCCCGCTCAACTGCTTGAACTGATACAAAGATGCCACATGCAAAATAAGGGGGTTATCGCCGGGCCGTCCCTTGGCAGCATAAATCTTTGCGGCCGCTTCCTTATCCAAACCGTTGGCCCCCAAACCGTAGACGGTTTCTGTGGGGAAGGCCACCAATTCGCCCTCTCGCAAAAGCTCCCCCGCCTGTTGAAAAATCTTCCTGCGATTTCTATTTGTTAATTGCCAAAATTCTGTCCGCATATTTTCCGTCTTTCCCCGTTGCAAAAATATCCCGTTCCAAACCGGCGTAATCCCTGGTCACCGCCACCACACTATAACCGTTGTCAAGCAACAGCTGCCTGATGGGTTCCGCCTGGCCCATGCCAAATTCAAAAGCCAGCACTCCGTCCGAAGTCAGGTGCTGCTCCGCTTCCCCGATAATCCGGCGGTAAAAATCCAATCCGTCCGCTCCCCCTGCCAAAGCCAGCCGGGGCTCCTGCCCCACATCCGGGTCCAACACCGCCATATCCGCATCGGAAATATAGGGGGGATTGGCAACAAGCAAATCAAAACGCTCTGCCCCCACCTGCTGAAACAAATCACTCTGAACAAGCCGGAGCCGGTCCGCCACTCCTATTTTAACAGCATTTTGCCCAGCCACCTGTAAGGCCTCTTTGCTGACATCCGCCGCCACCGCCCAGGCCCCAGGCAGAAGTTTTAACAAACTGATGGCAATGGCCCCGCTGCCGGTACCCATATCTAAAAAACGGATTGCTTCACCCTTGAAAATCCCGGCAGTAATTTCCACCAAAAGTTCCGTCTCCGGACGGGGCACCAACACCGCCGGAGTAACCAAAAAATCATCCGTCATAAAACCCTTACTGCCCAAAATATAGGCGACGGGTTCGTGCCTGCCCCTTCGTTCCACTAACTGATGCATAGCATTCAGTTCCGACTGGTCCAAGGGTTTGTCCTGCTCAATATAAAGTTTCACCCGGTTGCAGTTCAGGACCTTCGCCAAAAGTATTTCCGCATCCACCCGGGGACTGTCCAACCCCAGTTTTGTAAAATACTCCGTAGTCCACTGCAACACCGCTTTAATCGTCCAAATCATTTTTTCAAAGTAAAACCTTTAAGCTGACTCCTTTCCATCTTCTTAAAACTATACTCCTAATCCCCCAAGTCAACTCATAAATTATAACATTATTTTACAAAACTGACAAGAATAAGGTAATACTGAATTGGTAGGCAGTTTATCTCGCTCCGCTCTATTTTTCAGGGTTCAGCCAACAGGGTTGAGGGCATGTAAATAATTCGCAATGTGGAATTATGGTAAAATGTTCCTGTGATTAAAATAAAAAATTCGCAGAGTGCTAACTTTCTTGCCTTCCCCCTGGGGGGAAGGTGGCTGCGAAGCTGACGGATGAGGGGGGAACTTCGACAAGAAGTAGACACGTCCGCATCGCAGTGACTTTACTCTACCCTGTTGGCTGAACCCTGTTGCCGCAGGTGATACTGTAGGAGGACGGGTTCTTGCCGTAGGCAAGGTTCCGCACCCGGGCAAAGCGTAGCTTTGCACTTCAGAGTGCTAAGGAGTTAAGCAAAATCCCCAGTCACTTCGTG
>JAZLMD010000020.1:0-3241 GCA_045598465.1 Acidaminococcaceae bacterium
GTTCAGCCAACATCTTTCCATCCTTGCGCCCTTAATCCCTAATGCCTATGGCCTAATCCCTAATACCTATGGCCTAACGCCTAATGCCTAATGCCTATGGAGCGGAGCGAATATGAAGTACGAATTATATTTAGTGACGGACGAGGGATATCAGGATTTGCCGTCACGTTTGCAAAAAGTTTTGAATGAACAACCGGTCACACTGGTCCAGTATCGGGCCAAGCATAAGACCTTGACGGAGCAAATCAAGGAAGCAACTGTTCTGAAAAGAATTTGTGACGGACATAAAATTCCTTTGATTATTGATGATGCCCTGGAGGTGGCACTGGCCGTGGGGGCGGCTGGCGTGCATTTGGGGCAGGATGATATGCCCTGCAGGGAGGCACGGGCCCTCCTGGGTCCGGATAAAATCATCGGTATTACCGTACACAATGTGGATCAGGCCCTGGAGGCCCAGCGGGATGGGGCGGATTATTTGGGGGCGGGAGCGGTTTATCCCACCGCTACAAAAAATGATGTGGAAGTGATGGGTTTGAAATTATTGGGGCAGATTTGCCGTAGTGTGACCATCCCTGTAGTGGGAATTGGCGGTATTAATTTTCAAAACCAGGAAGAGGTGCTGCGGCAGGGGGCGACGGGTGTGGCTATGGTAACAGCCTTGTTGGGAAAATTATGTTGAATTTGTCGAACCGTCAACAGAATATTGTGGAAATGGTTCGGGTGGACGGCCCTATTACAGGGGAACAGATAGCCCGACGTTTGCATGTGACCAGGGCAGCTTTGCGTAGCGATTTGGCAATTCTGATTATGAGCGGCATTTTGGATGCCCGACCCAAAGTTGGCTATTATTTTACAGGTAAAAACACGCTTGGCCTTTTGGTGGAGGAAATAAGCTCCATTTTGGTGCAGGATGTACAATCCTTACCGGTTGCCATCAGCGAGAAAGCCACAGCCAAAGATGTGGTTTTCAAGATGTTTACGGAGGACGTGGGGAGCGTGTATGTGTTGAACGAAAGGGGCCTTTTGTCCGGGGTTGTCTCCAGGAAGGATTTGCTGAAATTTGCGGTGAATAACAATCGGGACTTGGGGGAAATTCCGGTTGCCTTAGTTATGACCCAAGTCAGCAAGATTGTTTATGTCCGGCCGGAGGACAGTGTGGTGAGTGCCGCCTGCAAGCTGATAGACAATGAAATTGATTCCTTGCCCGTGGTGAAGGTGATTGATACGGGCAGGCATGACTATGAAATAATTGGAAGGATTACCAAGACCAATCTGACCAGGGTTTTGGTGGAATTGGCTGAGGGAAAAGGAGGACATTATAATGGATAGGAAGGAAAGGGTTCCTGTAATTTATGCAGTTTCCGATTCTGTGGGCGAAACATCCGAATCGGTTATCAGAGCCACCACAAGTCAGTTTGTGGGGGAAAAATTTGAGACGGTGCGTATCCCCTATGTGCAGGACATTGACCAGGTGGACCAGGTGATGAATGATGCGGCAAAATATAATGCCATTGTTTGTTATACCATGGTTTCGCCGGTACTGAGGGAACATCTTGTGGATAAGGCCGTGGAATTGGATGTGCAGATTGTGGATGTGTTGGGTCCTATGATTAAAGCTATCGAGAATGCCACCGGTCTGTTGCCTAAGAATAAGGCGGGTTTGGTGCATTCCCTGGACCATGAGTATTTCAAGCGGGTGGAGGCGGTGGAGTTCGCCGTAAAATATGATGACGGCAAGAATCCGATGGGTCTCTTGAAGGCGGATATGGTTATTATCGGTGTCAGCCGTACATCAAAGACCCCCCTGTCCATGTATTTGGCCCATAAAAAAATAAAAGTTGCCAATGTTCCTCTCGTTCCGGAGCTGGAGCCGCCGGCGGAACTTTTCAAGGTGCCGCCCTACAAGGTGGTGGGGCTTTTGATTGATCCGTTCAAATTGAATGAAATCCGCACCGCCCGTCTGAAAATTATGGGTTTGGATGATGATGCGGAATATGCGGATATGAAGCGTATCAAAGAAGAAATTGATTATGCCAAGGGTATTATGTGGCGCATTCACTGTCCCATTATCAACGTGAGCAATAGGGCCATTGAGGAAACGGCAGGTATTATTTTGGATTACCATCGACGCAATTTGGAGCGTCAGGCCAGAAGTAAAGGAGAGTAAGCAGAAAAGATGTTGACTGAACAGGATGTAATGAAAATGTTGGAGGAGACCAAGGCGGTATTGCACGGGCATTTCCTTCTGACCAGCGGTTTGCACAGCCCCATGTATGTGGAAAAATTTAATGTGTTGCAGCATCCCCGCTATACGGAAAAACTCTGTCAGGAGATTGCCCGTAGGTATGCCGATGATAATATTGAGTTGGTTGTGGGCCCCACCACCGGCGGCATTCTTTTGGCCCATGAATGCGGTAAGGCGTTGAATACCAGAGCCATTTTTACGGAACGGGAAAACGGGAAAATGACTTTGAAGCGGGGCTTTGAGATTCCTCCCGGAACCAGGTGCCTTGTGGTGGAAGATATTGTTACCACCGGTGGCAGTGTGCGGGAAGTTATGGATGTGGTGAGGGAACATCAGGGTGTCATCGTGGGTATCGGTCTTTTGGTGGACCGTTCCGGCGGCAAGGTGGACTTTGGAGTGAGAACGGAACCCCTGTTGCGATTGGATGTTACCACATATAATCCCGATAATTGTCCCCTTTGCCAGAAGGGTGAGCCATTCACAAAACGGGGCAGAACAGGAAAATAATTGGAGTATACAAGGGATTTTTTGCTGTCCAAATTGAACAGTTTTTTTCATTATCCCGATTTTAGGGAAGGTCAGGCGGAAATCGTCAGCACTATCTTGAAACGGCAGGATGTGTTGGCGGTTTTGCCTACGGGAGCAGGTAAGAGCATTTGTTTTCAATTACCTGCTTTAATTTTGCCCGGTCTGACCCTTGTTGTTTCACCTTTGATTTCCCTGATGAAGGACCAAATTCAGGGTCTGAACAAATTGGGGGAGCGGGCTTTATCCATTGACAGCACTATGTCCTTCAACAGGCAGGGGGAAGTGTTACGGAGGGCTTTGGCAGGGGAAATCAAGTTATTATATGTTGCACCGGAAAGATTGCAGAATGAGGATTTTCAGGAATTTTCCCGTCAGGCCAATATTTCCATGGTAGTTGTGGATGAGGCCCATTGTGTAGTGCAATGGGGACGGCATTTTCGCAAGGATTATTTTGCCATCCCTGAGTAT
>JAZLMD010000021.1:0-4969 GCA_045598465.1 Acidaminococcaceae bacterium
CTTTTCTTTGGCAATCTTTGCATCCAACAACGATGGTTTTTTTAACGTCCCATCGTTTTTGGACAAGGTTTTCAAAACAGGAACGATCTCAACCCCATCGGCCAAACTTTCCTTAATAGTTTTTCCGGAAAGTGCTTGCCACTTTCTGATGCCGTCTTCACGTACAAAAGTTCCTATAGGAATACCCTCCTGCCTGGCAAATGGCAAAACTTTCTTAAAGTACAACGAGGTCGGGACCTCATCCAAAATCACCAGCATAGGCATGGGCAACCCCAATAACGCACGCACCCTGTTCACAATATGCACGTCAAAAGCAAGATAACAAACAAAAATAATTGCCGCAGTAAGTCCAGCAGATACAATCAAAGTTTGTTTAATTTCGTCAGACAGTTTTTTCATCAATTACACCTCTCCATAGTCCCCTTGCACCCTCAATCCCATATACCTGAAACCATTTTCACTTGAACCATATTTCCATAAGCTCTTCCTGAGGAAGTAAGGTACCCGGTGCCGGGGACTGCTTATAAGCAATACCGCTACCATGGGGTTCCAACTTCAATTTCCCGGCCATCATTTCTGCACAGCCACGTATATCCACTCCTTTGAAATCAGGCACCCTTATCCTTCCGTCTTTTTCAATCTGCAACTTCGGCAACTGACGCAATTTAACATCCTTAGTGATTTCTTTGAAACTGGTGAGCGTCTCTTGATTTTGGGGCTGAATACCCTGAGCTGCCAGAATCTGTTGCAAAGTATTGCGGAACACGGGGCTGGCCACCTGACCGCCATAATAAAAATCCTTACCCATGGGTTCATCCAACATAACTATCATGGCATAAGCCGGATCGTTGGCGGGAACAAAACCCACAAAGGAGGCAATATATTTTCCACCCCTGTAGTCACCTTTTTCCGTAAGTTTTTGGGCAGTTCCTGTTTTCCCGGCGATACGATAACCCTTAATTGCCGCCGCCTTGCCGCCGCCCGATTCCACCACCTGTTCCATCATCTTCCGCATTTCATATGCCACTTCAGTGGAAACGGGATTGCCGACAACTTTTCTTTTCCCCTCATAAGTAATCTCGCCATTAGGAGCAATAATTTTCTTCACGATATAGGGCCGGACCAGCTCACCCCCGTTGGCAATAACACAAATGGCACGAAGCATTTGCAAAGGAGTGACTGCAATCCCCTGTCCCAAACTCATAACAGCCATATCCGCCTTAAACATTCTTCTGGGATTATGCATAATGCCGCTTTCTTCACCATCCAATTCGATCCCAGTGGTGGCTCCAAATCCGAATGCCTCAGCAAACCCCACCAGATTGTTTGCTCCCAATTTAAGCCCGATCTCCGCCATACAGGTGTTGATGGAAAACTTGATAACGTCACTGAAAGACACCTCACCCAAACCTTTGTTGTTCCAATTGCCTATATTTATCTCGTTCTTTTCATCCCTGAAGGTGCCACTGTCGGTAAATTTTGTTTTCGGCGTAACGATCCGCCTCTGCAATGCCCCACAACCCACTATGGGCTTGAACACGGAACCCGGCTCATAGTTAAACCCTATACACTTGTTTTGCCATTCCATATCAGTGTATTTTTGATACTCGTTGGGATCAAAAGTAGGCCGGGAAACCATAGCCAGAATTTCCCCACTATATGGGTCCATGATAATAGCCGCAGCCCCTTTGGCCATGGTCACCTGCATAGCATCATCCATGGCCTGTTCCAATGTGGATTGCATCTTCATATCCAAAGTTAAATACACCGTAGGAACCCTGCCCTTCAGGTATTCACCATCCGCAATCATTTCACCGCCCCGGGCATCATAATAAACTTTCTTTTCCGAAACAGCCCCCCTAAGCACCCTGTCCAAGGAATACTCAATGCCGCTTCCACCCCTATCATCATCACCAACAAATCCCAAAACTTGGGCTGCTACACGTCTTTTGGTATAAAAACGGCGGCTTTCCGGGACAAAATGCAAACCGGATAAATTGTATTTATTGATTAACCGATGCACTTCACGTGACTCATCCAAGGACATGGTACGCTTGATCCATACAAATGATCCCCCCTGTTGACAGCGACGAACCAAATCATCCTCATCAATATGCAATACAGGAGCCAACAATTCTGCCGTAAATCGGAACAGATTGCCATCTCCTGCATCTTTACTCTCTTTCTTATAAACTTGGGACGGATCCATATACAGGGATTCACACATAATGCTGACGGCCAGTTTCTCCCCGTTACGGTCCAAAATATGCCCTCTGGGATTTCCCTGCTTATCACTGTATACCACCTGACGCCGGGCATCCTTGCCAAGTTTTTCCCCCATATAGAGTTGCAAATAGGCAAGCCGGCAAATAATTGCCAAAACAACAATCCCCAGCATTAGCATCAACCAACGGAAACGAATTTTTGTTTCACCCAAAGAATATCGGAGTCGCATTACCTTTTTCCTCCGTCAATCACCTGCCACTGCAACCGTCTGTTTTCCGGGCTTTCTGCCGCCATTTTTTCATGCCACGCCTCTCTCTTTTCCCTCTCGCATCCTTCATCATATACGGACAAGGCCAGACCCACCGCAACCGTGGAAACCAAAAGATTGCTCCCTCCGTATGATATAAACGAAAGAGGAATACCGCTGACGGGAATGAGACCGCAAACCATGGCCATATTGGCCACACCTTGACCAATAACCAATAAAATCACACCCGACACTAAAAGTGCACCTACACTATCCCTGCAACGTCGCATAATGGCCAACAAGGCATAACCCAACGTAGCAAATACACCAATAAGCGACATAGCACCCAAAAAACCGGTTTCCTGACAAAAAATAGCAAAAGCAAAATCCGTATGAAGTTCCGGCAAAAAGAAAAATTTTGAGGCCCCAGTACCCCACCCCATACCGGTAAGCTGCCCGGAGCCAATGGCAATCAAACTTTGCACCGTCTGATAACCGGCACCTGTGGGATCAGACCATGGATTGAGCCAGACCTGAAACCTGGCCATGCGGTAAGGTGCCAAAAAAATGGCCCCCACAACTGCCAAAATCGTCACCCCCACTATAATTCCTGTCTGAACCCATCTGAGACCGCTGATAAACAGCATCAAAAAAACCAGGAAAGCAATGATCATGGCCGTACCAGCATCCGGCTCCACATATACCAAAACACTGATAAGTAATGCCATGACCACACAGGGCAGTGCCGGCGTATAAAAATAATTGGCACTTCTACCCTTGGCTATATTGTCCCCCAAAAAACGGCTGCAGAACATTATAACAAAAAGTTTGGCAAACTCGGAGGGCTGTACGGAAACGGCACCAAAACTGATCCACCTTTTGGCTGAATTTATTTGCTCCCCGAAAAAATAAACGAAAGCCAAAGCAAATACTACAAAGACTCCGAAAAGAAAGAGAACATTCCCGTTAAGAAAAACTTTGTAGCCAAACCTTCTCACCACAACAAGACAGAGAATGCTAAAAATCGCAAAAAAAACATAACGCCCAAAAAAATGCAAAGTGCTGCCCAGTTCCTTACCAGCATAAACAAAACTGGCACTATAAATGTTGATTCCACCGACTATCATCAATATGGCCAGACAAACATAAACAACATTTTTGGGATTGTCGAAACAAAAAAATTTTTCGCTCACTCCTCAACCCTCAACATATCTCCATGATTTTCCCTATAAATTCCCAAACGTCGCACATCAGCCATAGAACAATCAACTCCCATAGCGGTCAAAACATCCGTCGCTTTCAAACTACCGTCCTCAAAAATTCTTATTTCAAAACGGAACACGTCATTTCCATTTTCCTGCTTGTACTCCACCTTGTCAAGATAACGCTTGATATCAACTTCCTTATATCCTTCCCGTCTCTTAGGAGCCGGTTTCTTATAAGTTAAAGTTCTGATGCCATTAAATTTCTCAACTTTTTCAACAAAATCTGCACCAAAGGCAGGAATCAACACTTCGTACTCCGTACAGGCCGCCTTGGCCATCAGTGCCGGCTCGTTGTTTGGCACCACATCCGCAGCCAAAATACGGATACCCTTGGGCAATTTATATCTCAACTGCTCCACCGCTTCCTCCGCAGAAACTGGCTCTATCATTTCAATTTCCACAAATTCCGCGTAGGAGACCACCCCCACCCCCAAAGCGGAAGCCAAAGAAAATTTCATATGAGGGTTAAACCCCTCAGAATAAGCCACAGGCAAATCAGTACGCCTGAGTCCTCTTTCGATGGCACGCAAATAATCCAAATGACTCACAAAGCGAATCTCCGGATCTTTAGTTATCCGCATCCTTACTTTCACTTACGTTCTCTCCTCATGTCGCTCCGCTCCAGCCATCAGGGGTGAGGGTTCAGGGGTCAGGGAAAGTCACTACAATGCGAACTTGTTGCGTTCTTGTCGAAGTTTTCCCCTCATCCGCTTCGCTACGATCAGCACCTTCCCCCCAGGGGGAAGGCAAGAAACTTTCGCACACCGCTGACTTTCCCAATTCTAATATTTTCTGGAACTAACTTTCCCAAAACACTGAACCCTGTTGGCTCAACCCTCAACCCTCAATCCTCAACCCTGCTCTAATCACTGGACCTTTTTTCCTTTAATTTATAACTTCTAACTTATAACTTCTAACTCGTAGTGTGCAACCCCACCACCGTCTTTCTATGTTCCTTTAGACGGTCCCCCGCCCCTTTATGGGCGGACGAGAGTCCGCATTTTGCAGACTTTTCTGAATCCTGTTGGCTCAACCCTCAACCCTGTCGCCGCAGGCGACTTACGCCCTTAAACCTAATGCCTAATGCCTAATGCCTATGGCCTATGGCCTAATCCCTCACCCCTCACCCCTGACACCTGATACCTGAAACCTACTACCCAATAACCACTTCCCCATCCTCCCCCTCCACCTCCATCATCCTGCTGATGCTTTCCCTGTTCCTGGCGGCAAT
>JAZLMD010000022.1:0-10212 GCA_045598465.1 Acidaminococcaceae bacterium
GATTGGAATGACGGTTAGAGTGGCTTACTCTGCAACCTGCCTGAGTGCCCTTACCGCAGATATCACAATAATTTGCCATTGTTCCTACCTCCTATGTCAATTCGTGACTTTCAAATTAGCTTAAGCATTGTAGCACAAAGAAAAAATATTTGCAAGTGATAAAAGAGGAACATGTTATGTGGTGGAAAGAAACAGTTAAAAATTTGCCCGGTGTGGGCTTGAAAAGGGCTTTGGAGTTGGAGTCCCTTGGAATCTATACGATTGGTGATTTGCTTTATTTCTACCCCCGTCAGGGGGCCTATCTGGACTATAGCCAGGTGAAGAATTTGAGAGAATTGTCTGTGGACGGCTCAAAGCAGATTTTTAAGGCGAGGATTATTAGGATTAATAGCGTACATCAGGGACGTAGGCCATTTGTGAGCATTACCGTGGGGGACGAGACCGGGTATGCGGATATTTACCTGTTTTCCAGCCAAAGGTATTTGGTGCGGAAATTCAAGCCGGATGACGAGGTTCTGGTCATTGGCAGGGTGAAAATGGGTTATGTGACTAAATTGGTGACGCCGGAACTTATGTAACACTTGGAAGAGGACGTCAAGGCGCCGGGAATTTTGCCTGTGTATTCCTTGGCGGGAGGACTGACCCAGAATTTTATGCGTAAGCTGATGAAGGCGGCGTTGGAACTGGCCCAGAAGGATTTGCCGGAAAGTTTGCCCCAATGGCTTTTGATCCGTCTGCATCCCATGGGACGCTTGGAGGCATTGAAAAATATCCATTTTCCGGAAAACAAGATTAAGTTACAACGGGCTCGCGAAAGGTTCATTCTTGAAGAGCTGTTTTTGTTACAGTGCGGACTTTTGTACTATCGAAGTGACGCCATCAGCCAGTCAGCCCTGAATCTCGGTCAGAACGGGGCTATGGTTGCTTCAGTGATTTCCCATTTGCCCTATCGGTTGACTCCGGCCCAGGAAAAGGCCTGGCAGGAGATTGCCTCAGATTTGGAGAGTATTAAGCCCATGCACAGAATTTTGCAAGGGGATGTGGGCAGCGGCAAGACAGCAGTGGCCGCATTGGCTTTGGCTAAGGCGGCGGAGAGCGGCTATCAGGCCGCCATTATGGCTCCTACGGAAATTTTGGCCAGGCAGCATTACCTGACTTTGTCCGAGCAGTTGAAACCCGCAGGGATCAAGGTGGGATTGTTGGTTGGGGGCATGAAACGCAGACCCAGGAGCAAGGTGCAGGATGCCGAGTTGAATGAGCAGTTGGAACAGTTGCGGCAGGAAAGACCTTGGCATAGGGATGACGGAGATGTGTTTGAGACCCGTGAGGATGTGTTGGAGGCCCTTGCGTCCGGATATATTCAGGTGGTGGTGGGGACCCATGCCCTGTTGCAGGATGATGTGCTTTTCAAAGATTTGGCCTTGGTTGTTACGGATGAACAGCACCGGTTCGGAGTGGAGCAGCGGGCGAAGCTTTCTGCCAAGAGCGGGAAGGGTGTGCATACTTTGGTTATGACGGCGACCCCCATTCCCAGGACTTTGGCGTTGACAGTGTATGGGGATTTGGATATCAGTCGTATGGAAGGTCTGCCCCCGGGACGGAAGAAAGTGCGTACTTTGCTTTATGGTCAGAATCAGCGGCTGGCTGTCTATAAGGGAGTGCGGCACCAGGCGGAGTTGGGACATCAGGTGTATGTGGTTTGCCCGCTGGTTGAGGATAGTGAAAACATCGATGCCAAGAGTGTGGAACAGGTTTATGAGGAGATGCGGAACACGGTATTGGCTGGTATCAGTACGGCGCTTATTCATGGAAGAATGCGTCCGTTGGAGAAGGAAGCTATTATGGCGGATTTTGTATCCGGCAAGGTTTCGGTACTCTTTAGCACTACAGTGATTGAAGTAGGGGTGAATGTTCCTAATGCCACTTTGATTGTGGTGGAGAATGCAGAGCGTTTCGGTCTGGCCCAGCTCCATCAGTTGCGGGGACGGGTGGGCCGTGGCGAGGAACAGAGTTTTTGCGCCTTGATGATGGATACGGAGGATGCCGAATCCAGAAGCCGTTTGGAGGTGTTGGTTGCCAGTGAGGACGGCTTCTATCTGGCAGAACAGGACCTGCGGATGCGGGGTGCCGGCCAACTCTTCGGACTTAGACAGCACGGCCTGCCGGATTTGCATATTGCCGATATCCTGAGGGATACGGAGGTTATTGTTCAGGCAAGACGGCTGGCACAGGAGTGTGTGAATAATGGGGGCAAAGAGGAAGTGCGGCATTTGGTGGAGATGCAGCTGGATGAGAGGTTTGCGGGCATTTTTAACTTATGAAGAATCTGAATTGCAAGAATGGTGATTTTGTGGTGAAGGCCTTTGCCCTGCTTGCTTTGGTAGCACTGTGTGGGATAGTGGAAGTCCTGGAGCCGGGGTTTTATGGCAAAATAGTGAAGTTGGCCACCGATAGGGATGCGCTAATCAGTTACCTTCAGGGTTTTGGCAGTTGGGCCATGTTGATCAGTTTCTGTCTGGATGTACTTGTCAATGCAGTGGGATTTTTGCCCAGTGTGTTTATCAGTACGGCCAACGGCCTGATTTTCGGCCTGCTCTGGGGCATCACCATTTCCTGGTTGGCGGAGACAGCAGGGGTGACCGTCAGTTTTTTGGTAATGCGGTTTTTCTTTCGTGATGCAGCCAAATCGTTAATCACAAAATCCAACAAGCTGCAGCACTTGGATGAGGCCAGTGGCAGGAGCGGGTTTTGGTGGATGCTTTTTGCCCGTATGATGCCCTATTTCCCCAGTGGGATTCTGACCGCCGTCGGGGCGGTAAGCAGTATGAGTTTGGGTAAGTATGTGCTGGCGAACCTAATCGGCAAATTTCCTTCTACCGCTTTGGAAGTTTTGGTTGGTCATGATTTGGTGAATTTTGAGGAACAGTCCTACCGTTTGGCGGTTTGGGTGGTGATAGCCCTGGTTATGTATATTGCCGGCAGATGGTGGAACAGAAGAAAGGATGAATGATGTTACGTCAGTTGTGTATTGCTACCAAAAATCCCGGTAAGGTGGCGGAATTCAAAGAAATGTTGGGTAAGCTGCCCATAGAGTTACACGAGTTGTCCGAGTTCGGGGATATTCCTGAGCCGGAAGAAACGGGCAAAACTTTTTCCCAAAACGCTCGGATGAAAGCCCAGTATTATGCCAGGGTCACCAATATGCCCTGTGTGGCTGATGACAGCGGGCTGGAATGCGAGGCCTTGAACGGGGCTCCCGGCGTGCTTACTGCCCGTTACAGTGGGGAGAACGCCACGGATGAATCCAATATGGAAAAACTTTTATCGGATATGAAGTTTTGCATCCGTAGGAATTGCCGGTTCCGTTGCGTGTTGGCGGTGTCGCTTCCGGAAGGAAAGATTCTCAATGAAGTTGATGGTGTCTGTGAGGGGCTGCTGCTGCATGACAAATTGGGTGACGGGGGCTTTGGCTATGACCCGATTTTTTGGAGCAAGGAACTGCACATGGGTTTTGGTGAGGCCACCCAGGAGGAAAAGAATTCTGTAAGCCACAGGGCCAAGGCCATCCGCCGTCTGGTACAGATTTGGAAAAGACGGCGCTAATTTGTTTCGCATACACTAATTCCCGTTGTGTCATGCAATTGTTTGTTGTATTATGCAAAGGTTTGGTGTATAATGATTTTGACGGGAAACCCGTCCGCAAAGATTATATTTTATAGGAGGAATTTGTTATGGCTGGAAAATCTGAAAAAACTATTGCAAAGAAACCTGATGCAAAAAAGAAGGTTGTTGCTAAGAAGGTTGCAAAACCCGTTGATAACAACGCATTGGCAGTAGAGACCTACAAAAAGAGTGGCGGCGGTTGGACCACTCATGCTAAGATGCCGGTTAACACTTTGGCAGAATTGGCAGTTGCTTATACACCCGGTATTGCAGAGCCCTGCAGAAGAATTAAAGCTGATCCTGATTTGAGCTACGAACTGACTCCGAGAGGCAATTTGGTTGCCGTTATTTCCGATGGTACCCGTGTATTGGGTTTGGGTGATATTGGTATGGCAGGTGTGCCTGTTATGACCGGTAAGTCCGTTCTGTTCAAGACCTTTGCGGATGTTAACGCTTTGCCTTTGGTTTTGGACACCAAAGATAAAGAAGCGTTCATTACTACCGTTAAATATTTGCAAAAGAACTTTGCAGGTGTGAATCTGGAAGATATTCAATCCCCAAAATGCTACGAAATTGAAGAGCGTTTGAAAGCTATTTGCGAAATTCCTATTTTCCATGATGACCAACATGGTACAGCTATTGCCTGTCTGGCAGCAGTTACTGGCGCATTGCGTTTGGTTAAGAAGAAAATTTCTACCGCTACCATCGTTGTCAACGGTTGTGGTGCTGCTGGCAGTGCTATTGCCCGTTTGTTGGTGAACATGGGTGCTAAGAATGTGCTCTGCGTTGAGCGTTGGGGCATTCTCTACAAAGGTATGGATGCGCCCATGGACTTTGTGCAAAAACAACTTTCTGAGACTACTAACCCCGGGCTGATTAAAGGTGATTTGGAAACCGCCGCTAAGGGCGCAGACGTATTGATCGGTGTATCTGCCCCCGGCGTCTTCACCAAAGAAATTATGCAAAGCATGGCTAAGGACGCTATCGTATTTGCGATGGCTAATCCTGTTCCTGAATGTTACTATCAAGATGCTAAAGACGCAGGTGTGCGTGTTGCAGGCACCGGCCGCAGCGATGCTCCCAACCAAGTTAACAATGTTATCGTATTCCCCGGCGTATTCCGTGGTGCCATCGCTGTGCGTGCGAAAGCCATTACTGAAGAAATGAAAGTGGCAGCGGTAAAAGCTATTTCTGATTTGCTCAATGACAAAGATCTCCGTGACGATCACGTAATCGTTGATGCATTTGATCCCAGAGTTGCTCCTGCAGTAGCCCGTGCTGTCGCTAAAGTTGCCATGGAAACCGGTATGGCCCGTGTTAATGTAGATCCCGAAAAACTTTACAAAGACACCATGAAACGGGTTAAAGAATATCGTTTGAAAAATAATGCTTATGCGAAAGCAGGTCTGAAGAAGAAATGAGAGAAATTGATGTAAAGCAAGTTACCGGGGCGGTAGCAAAACTTTGCAAAGATTCCTGCTACTATCTGCCGGAGGAACTGCTTGCGTACTACAAGAATGCGATTGATGTGGAGGAATCCCCTTTGGGCAAGGAGATTCTCACCACCATTGTTGAGAATGCGGAATTGGCCAAATCCAAGGATGTGCCCATCTGTCAGGATACCGGTCTTACCGTGGTATTCATGGAGATTGGACAGGATGTGCATTTCACCGGCGGTGACCTCTACACCGCCATTCATGCCGGTGTGGCCGATGGCTATGTGAACGGTTATTTGCGCAAATCCAGTGTGGATGACCCGGTGTTTGTACGTAAAAATACCGGCGACAACACACCCGGCATTATCCATACCACCATTGTTCCCGGCGACAAGGTACACATTACAGTTTGCCCAAAGGGTTGTGGCAGCGAGAACATGGGTGCCATGAAAATGTTGAAACCCGCTGACGGCGTGGAAGGCATCATCAAGTTTGTGGTTGATACGGTTCGCAGTGCAGGTCCCAATCCCTGCCCCCCCGTCACTGTCGGTGTGGGCATTGGCGGCAACATGGAAAAAGCGGCCCTTCTGGCCAAATATTCCTTGACGCGAAAGGTGGGCGACCACAATGCCAATCCCAAATATGCGGAACTGGAGAGCAAGTTGTTGGAGCTGGTGAACAACACCGGTGTGGGTCCCAGCGGTTTAGGCGGCCGTATCACTGCTGTGGCGGTGAACATTGAATATGCACCCACCCATATTGGTGGGCTGCCGGTGGCAGTGAACTTGAATTGTCATGCTGCCCGTCGTGCAGAGATGACATTATGAGGAGGTAAGTATGGCTGAAATCAAGTATATCAAAGCGCCCCTCACTGCTGAAACGGTGAAATCTCTGCGTGCCGGTGACGTGGTACGTATCAGCGGTTACATTTACACTGCCCGTGATGCTGCCCATAAGCGTTTGACCGAAGCTCTGGCAAGGGGGGAGAAACTTCCTTTGGATTTGAAAGACAATGTAATTTACTATGTGGGTCCTTCCCCCACGAAACCCGGTGAAGTGGTGGGATCAGCAGGCCCCACTACCAGCGGGCGAATGGACAAATATACCCCCACCATGATAGAACAGGGTATGCGGGGTATGATTGGCAAGGGCCTGCGGTCCAAGGAAGTTGTTGATGCCTGTATCAAACATGGGGCAGTATATTTTGTGGCCATCGGCGGTGCGGCTGCGGTAATAGCCCAATCCATCGTAGGGGAGAAGATGATTGCCTATGAGGACCTGGGACCGGAAGCCATCCGTCGCTACGAAGTGAAGGATTTCCCCGCCATCGTATGTATTGATAGCGAAGGGAACGATTTCTACAAAGTTGGTATTGCAAAGTATTCAAAAGAGTAAATAAGTTTACAAAAAAGGCGGCTATTTTGTATAGCCGCCTTTTTTATTGTTTATTTCTTGCTTTTTACAGGACTTTGTAATATCATTATCACATTATTTTCAGGGGCATATTTGTCCTGTGCAAACAAAATAGGAGGATTGAATTATGAAAAAATCTTTGTTCGGCTTGTTGGCCGTTGCCGCCCTCACCGCAGGTTGTTTGACTTTGACCGGTTGCGGCAAAAAAACTGCGGAATTGAAAGTGGGTGCAACACCTGTTCCCCATGCGGAGCTGTTGAATTTTGTTAAACCTATGTTGGAGAAAGATGGTGTCAAGCTTGTTGTTGTTGAATTCAGTGATTATGTAAAACCGAATTTGGCTTTGAATGACAAGGAATTGGACGCCAACTACTTCCAGCATGTTCCCTACTTGGAATCTTTCTGCAAGGATAGAAAATTGGATCTTGTTTCCGCAGGTAATGTGCATATCGAACCTATGGGAACCTATTCCAAAACAATTAAGAATATTGCTGATGTTCCCGTGGGAGCCAAGGTTTCCATTCCCAATGATCCCACCAACGGCGGACGTGCGTTGAATCTGTTGGCTAAAGCTGGCTTGATTAAGTTGAAAGATGGTGCAGGTATTGGTGCTGTGGTTGGTGATGTGGTGGATAACCCCAAAGGAATCAAAATTGTGGAAGTTGAAGCGGCTTTGTTGCCCCGTTCTTTGGATGATGTTGCAGTTGCAGTCATCAATTGTAACTATGCTCTGGAAGCAAAATTGAACCCTGTTAAAGATTCCCTCTTCACCGAAGGCGGTGAATCCCCTTATGCTAACCTGGTGGCTGTCCGCAAGGGCGACGAGAAACGGGAAGACATTGTTAAGTTAATGAAAGCATTGCAGAGCCAGGAAGTCAAGAAGCACATTTTGGAGAAATACAAAGGTGCAGTAGTACCCGCATTCTGATGCCCGTACTGATTTGTAAACCAGTGTTATTCTGATAAAATCCTTTTGAGACAAAAATTTAGCTAAGGTTTTTATACAAAATACTTGCTTTATATAGTCATATATGTTAATATCAATTAGCCTGTATTATGTGTATGGGGAAGATTTTGACATATGGGAATGATTGGGAGGATTAAAAATGGCTAGAGAATTCACTTTTGTGATTGAGAAAAATCTGGGTGTATTGAGTGAAAGCACCAAGGGTTGGAAAAAAGAATTGAATCTTGTTTCCTGGAATGGAGGTAAAGCAAAATACGACATTCGTGACTGGTCTCCCGAACATGACAAGATGGGCAAGGGAATTACCATGAATGAGGAAGAGATTCAACTTTTGAAAGATTTTCTCAAGGATATCGGTTGATTGGTTGTGGTTGATCGGCGGCGTTTCAGCGCCGCCGATTTTTGTAATTGGCTATGAGAATAATTGATGTTCTACGTAATAAAAAAATACAACTGAGTGCGGAGATTTTTCCGCCCAAGTTCGCAACACAGCTGGCCAATGCCAGGCAGGTGGTAGGTGAGATTACGATTTTGAAACCCTCTTATATCAGTGTTACGTACGGCGCCGGTGGTAATACGGTGGGGGAGAGTTTGGCCCTGACTGAGGAGATTGGGACGAGGGGTATTCCTGCTTTGGCCCATTTGACCTGTGTGAATGCGGACATGGAGCAGATCAGGAAGGTGTTGGCTAAATTTCGTCAGGCCGGGGTTGAGAATATTTTGACTTTGCGTGGGGATTTGTTCAACGGGGCGGTGTTGAAGGATTTTCAGCATGCCAGCGATTTGGTGGAATTTGTTAGGCAACAGGGGGATTTTTGTTTGGGCGGAGCCGCCTATCCGGAGGGACATCCCGAAGCGGGGGGAATTGACAGGGATATTGAAAATTTGCGGCACAAGGTGGCCGCTGGGATCGATTTTTTGGTAACCCAGATGTTTTTCGACAATGATATTCTTTATAGTTATTCCATGAAATTGCTGAAGGCGGGCATAGATGTTCCTTTGGTGCCGGGAATTATGCCGGTTACCAACGGGGCTCAGATTAAGAGGATTTGCGCTATGAGCGGAACCAGGTTGCCCCAAAATTTTCAGAATATGGTGGAGAAGTTTCAGGACAGGCCCGCTGCCCTGCAGGAGGCAGGCATTGCCTATGCTACGGAGCAGATAATTGATTTGTTTGTGAACGGTTTCAATAATGTGCATGTATATACCATGAACAGACCGGAGATTTTGGGAGCCATCAGGGCCAATATTAAGGAGATTCTGAAATGATTTACAACAGGGGGGAGGCATTACGTTATATGGGGGCGGCCCAGGACGACAGGGAAACTGCCTTGTTGGCCGATCAGATTTATTTGCGATTGCGAAATATTGTGCAACCTCGTTCCCTTGTCAAAAGGTTTGCCTGTGAAGTTTTGTCCGACGGGGTGCTTGTCGGAGGGTTGAAGTTTGTTTCTGTCAATTTGGCCAGACATTTGGAGGGGTGCAGGGAATTGTTGTTGTTTGCAGCCACTTTGGGACAAGGGGTGGACAGGGAGATTAAGAAGATGACTTTGGAATCCCTGGCCTGGGGCAATGCGGCCCAGGCGGTGGCTGCTTCGTTGATTGAGGTGTATTGCAATCAGACCCTGGCGGCCTATGAGGCGGCGCCGCTGCAGCAGAGACCCCGTTTTTCGCCGGGGTATGGTGATTGGACTTTGGAAGAACAAGTGAAATTTTTCAGAATATTGGATACCCGAAGTATTGGTTTGACTTTGACATCATCAGGTATGATGGCCCCGGTGAAGAGTGTTACTGCGGTAGTGGGGCTGGGCCCGGCGGCTGGGGTTCCGGCGGGTCGTTGCGATATTTGCGGGTTAAAAAATTGTCAATACAGGCGATAGGATGTAAGGGAATCCCCGCTGCAGGTAAGTGGCAGAGCCACTTTGGGAAAGGTGATTGAGAGATGAAGAAGAATCTGTTGGATGTGTTGGGGAAAGAAATATTGTTTTTTGACGGTGCCATGGGTACGGAACTGCAGAAACGGGGGTTGGGACCGGGTGAAATTCCGGAGCTGTGGAATATCACTCATCCTGAAATCATCAGTGATGTGTATCTGAGTTATTTGCAGGCCGGGGTTGACCTGTTGAAGACATGTACTTTTGGAGCCCATGGATTGAAATTGCAGGGTAGCGGTTATACGGTGGCCCAGGTGGTGACGGCGGCTGTAAATCTGGCCAGGAAAACGGCGGAGTCATTTGGTGCTTGGGTGTGCCTGGATATCGGGCCTTTGGGCAAATTGCTCAGACCCTACGGTGATTTGGATTTTGAGGATGCGGTAAAGCTATTTGGTGAAATTGTTGTGGCAGGAGCAGGGGCTGGGGCGGATGCGGTGCTTATTGAAACCATGAGCGACACCCGTGAAATGAAGGCGGCTATTTTGGCGGCAAAGGAGAATTGCGATTTGCCAGTTTTGGCAACCTATACATTTGACAGCTCCGGAAGAATGTTGAATGGGGCGGATCCGGAGACCGCAGCCCGTCTGGCGGAGTCCTTGGGTTGCGTTGCCGTGGGGTTTAATTGTGGATTGGGGCCTGAACAGGTGGCAGGATTGTTGCCTCAGATGGCCGACGCTGTGCATATTCCTATTATTGTGAATCCTAATGCCGGTTTGCCGGTGGAGCGGAACGGGATTACCTGCTATGATGTTCAACCGTTCGGATTTGCGGCCTGGGGCAGGAAGCTTGTGGAGGCGGG
>JAZLMD010000023.1:0-2051 GCA_045598465.1 Acidaminococcaceae bacterium
AGGCCATAGGCAATAGGGATGAGGATTAAGGGCGCAGGGCGCAAGGCGTAAGGATGGAAGAATGTTCCTGTGATTAGAGCAGGAAAGTTGGCAGAGTGTGAACTCTCGTCCGCCCATTGGAGGGGCGGGGGACCGGCGATAGGTTTATCCGGTGGCCGGTGGTGGGGTGACGACAAGAACGCAACAAGTCCGCATCGCAATGACTTCACTAATGCCTATGGCCTAAGGCCTAATGTCTTTGAGCGAAGCGAAAAATTTAGCGGTTTCGTGAAAATGAGGTTTTTCGGTAGCAATACTATATGCGATAGTATCGCTACCGAAAAATCATTTTTTCACGTTCCAATCTTTTTTGGTGAAAGATTTTTGCTGAAAGATTTTTTATGAAGCGACGACAGGCAGACAATTCATCCGCATCGCAGTGACTTCCCTCAACCCTGATGGCTGTTGGCTGAACCCTGGAGCCGAAGGCGACTGAACCCTGAAGCGTTTCAATCATTTTTGGATGAAGAGTTTTTGTGATTGCTGAGATGGTTTTGTATGATTGATTGCAAGTACGCTATGTGTTGGGGCAACAGTTTTTCTACGGAGTAGTTTTGAAGGATTTTGTTTCTGGCGTTTTGTCCCATTTTTTCCATTTCCTGTTTGTGGTCAAGGGCGTATTCAATTTTGGCCACCTGTTCTTCTATGTCAAAAAAGTCAAACAGCAATCCTTCTTTTCCGTCTTCTATAAATTCCCGGATGGGGGCGGTGCCGGAAAATACCATGGGGCAGGCACTGGACATGGAATCGGTTACGGACCAGGAGCAGACAAAGGGGTAGGTGAGATACACATGGGCTCTGGAAACCCTCAGAAAATCGGCATATTCATAGTAGGGCAGGGAGCCCACGAAATGAACCCGGTCCATATCCAAATCCAATTTTTCCAGCATCATTTTTTTGTAAGTGGTGCCCACCGGTTTGGGGCCGTAGAAAACACGGTCTTCCCCGGCTATAACAACCTGGAGTTTGGGCCTTTTTTTCAGAAGAATGCTGGCCGCTTCCATGAATTGGGGAAATCCCCGGTATGCCTCCATGCCTCTGGTGCCGTAGGTTAAAACCTCATCCTGTCGGGTGAGGGTAATGCCCTTGTTTTTAAGGTAAAATTTTACATTAGGATTGGGGGCGTAGAATTTGGTGTCCACCCCGTCATGTAAAACTTTCACTTTGGCTTGGAATTCCTTTGGGATTTGACTTTTTTGGAATTTGGTGGGTGAAATTCCCGCATCGCAACTGTACAAGTCCGTCAGCAGGTGGGCGTTCATACACCGCAGTTCCGCCAGCTGGTCCGTAAAAATCTGTCTTTTTTTGAAGTCGAAGTCCGATGCCAGGCAATTGTAGAACCATTCAAAATAGCATAACAAAGGCACATCGGGGAAAACGTCCTTCATAAACATGGTGGGGCCCCAGCTGTGGCCATAGATGATGTCCGGGACAAAACCCTGTTGTTTCAGTTTGATGGCGGCTTCCGCCGCCCCCTGGCCGTGGATGACCGCCTCTTCAAAGGGTCTCAGGTATTTGTGGCAGTTGTCGGGGACTTTTCTTTTGTTCTTGTATAGGATGGTTTCAACCCCTTTGATGTTGTATTTTGCCCCATTGGTGATGAATACCACCCTGTTACCGGGGTTTGCCCCCAGCACACTTGCCAAATATAGGAATTGGGAGGGGAAATTTCTGTGTAAGAAAAGAATGTTCATGTTTTTCTCCTGTAGGTAAACCGCTTGTGATTTTGTTCAACTCAGCTAAATTCTGAACAATAATAACAAATGTGGGAGTTTTTGTCCATCTTGTTTTGGCGTTGGTGATTGACCTGGGAAAAGATTTGTAATATAATAATGTCATCTTACAGTAGGGAGGATTGGGATGTCATTAGATAAGAAGGGTGTTTATGCCCTGTGTATAAAATATTGCTCCGTTTTGAAAAAATGGGCCGTTTTGAATAGCATTATGTTGGCATTGGGTTATGTTCCGGCCTTTGCCCAGGAACCGGTGGAAGTGGATGTGACGGATTGGCA